>JAISDX010000073.1 GCA_031264465.1 Deltaproteobacteria bacterium
TGACGGGCATTCTGGGCTTTTCGCGGGACGTTTCCCGCCGCGTGGCCATTGAAACCCAACTGCGCGAAACCCAGGAAGAACTGGAAAAAGCCGCGGCCGCCGCCAACAAGGCCAATGAGTCCAAAAGCGCCTTCCTGGCCCGCATGAGCCACGAAATACGCACCCCCATGAACGCCATCATCGGGATGAGCGAGTTGGCCAAAAGAAAATACGGACAGCAGGAAGGGCTGGAATACATAGAAGAAATACGTCACGCCGGCGGGCATATGCTTGCGCTTGTCAATGACATTCTGGATCTTTCCAAAATAGAGTCCGGCAATCTCAGCCTCAGTCACGCCCCATACCGGACGGCGGAGCTTCTGCGCAATGTTCTGACCATAACCTCGGTGCGTCTCAAGGAAAAACCCGTCTCGTTGCGGGTCGACGTGGACCGGAACATCCCCGCCGGGTTGATAGGCGACGAAATGCGGGTTCGGCAGATTGTGATGAATCTGCTGAGCAACGCGGAAAAATACACCGCCAGGGGGCATATCCGTTTCACCGTGGCGGAAGAAAGGCAGGATGAGGCCAAAACCAGGCTCATCATTACCGTGGAAGACAGCGGCATGGGGATACGGCCGGAACACCAGGCGATTATTTTCAATGATTTTATGAGGCTGGAAACCGGGTATGCCAAAAATATAGAAGGAACCGGGCTGGGTCTTCCCATATCCCGCAGCCTGTGCCTTGCCATGGGCGGCGATATTGCCGTGGAGAGCGTATTCGGCCGCGGGTCCACGTTTACCGCCGTCATTGTTCAGGATATAGCCGATCCCGCCCCCATGGGGGACGCATACGGGAAAACGGCGGGCCCGCGGGATGAAGCGCCCGCCGCGCTTTTTACCGCACCGGGGTTTCGTGTGCTGGTTGTCGACGATATCAACACCAACCTGGTCGTGGCCAAAGGATTTCTCGAGCCGTACGGCGTGGACGTATCCGTTTGCCTGAGCGGGGCTGAAGCCCTGAAACAAATGGAAAGCAAGGTTTTCGATTTGCTGTTCATAGATCACATGATGCCGCAAATGAGCGGGCTGGAAACGCTAAAAGCCATACGCGCGCGCGGCGGCCACTGGAAATCCGTTCCCATTGTGGCCTTTACCGCCAATGCGCTGACCGGAACAAGCGCCATGCTGCTGGCTAACGGTTTTGACGACTATCTCGCCAAACCGATCGAACTGAAGAGACTGCATGAAATCATGGCGAGATGGGTTCCGAAAGACAGGCAAGCCAAAGTCGCGGAACCGGCCCCGAAAAATTTTCCGAAGCCGCTGAGCAGTGCCGTTGAGGGGCTTGATTGGCATTTGGGACTCAGAAACATCGGCGGATCGGAAAAAAACTACCTGGCCGCGCTGGCCATGTTCTGCCGCGATGTGGACCTGCGCTTGCCGCTGCTGCGGCAGGCGGACGATTACGACACGGGAGCCCTGATTATTGAGATGCACGCCCTGAAAAGCGCCGCAGCCAGCATCGGCGCTCTGCCCTTGTCCACTGAAGCGGCCTTTCTTGAGGACTCCGCCCGCAAAGGCAACAGCGCTGTCTTCCGGGAAGGGCTGAACGCTTTTGTCGCCAGGCTGGAGGCGTTCAGTACTCTTTTGCGGGCGGCTCTCCCGCAAAGCCCCGCCGGCTCGCCGGCCGTGGAAGAAGGCGCTCCGCTTCCCGCCGCGGCTCTGCAAACGCTCATAACTGCCATCGCGGCAAAAAATATTCGGGCAATAGATAGTACTTTGGAGGAGTTGGCGGCCTTTTCGGCGGATAACCGCCAGAAAGCCGCAGTGTCGGAAATTTCCGAATATATACTGCTGGCCGAGTTCCAGAAGGCCGCGGACGCCGTGGAGGCGCTCGCGCGGGAGGCGCGGCAATGAACGAAGCATCGGACCCCAGACCCACGATCATGGTTGTGGACGACAGTATCGTTAACCTGAAATTCGCTAAAACGATCCTTGCGGAAATATACGATGTATTTACGGCAGGCTCGGCTGAAAAAATGTTTGATTTGCTGCAAAGCGTGTCGCCGGATTTGATTTTTTTGGATATCGACATGCCGAAAATGAACGGCTACGAAGCCATCAAAATTCTCAAGAGCAGCGAAAAAACCAGTGCTATTCCGGTTATTTTTCTTACCGCCCTGACCGATGCGGGCAGTGAAGTGGACGGTTTAAGCCTGGGCGCCGTGGACTATATCACCAAGCCCTTCGCCCCGCGCTTGCTTTGCAAGCGTGTTGAAATCCACCTGACGATGGAAGCGCAACGGCGTACTTTGGAAGAGCAAAAGCGCGCCCTGGAAATGTTCAATACCAGTCTGCAGGCGATGGTGGAGGAAAAATCCGGCAAGATTCTCGAACTGCAAGACTCGGTTCTGGCTACAGTGGCGGATCTTGTGGAAAGCCGCGACGACATCACCGGGGGCCATGTCGCGCGCACCAGGAACGGACTTTCGGTTTTGGTGCAGGCTTTAAAAAAACACACCCTTTACAGCAGGGAAATTGCCGATTGGGATCTGCATTTTCTGCTCCTCTCGTCCCAACTGCATGATGTCGGCAAAATCACCATCCGGGACAGCATCTTGAAAAAACCTGGCCCGCTCACCAGAGAAGAATTTGAGGAAATGAAAGGCCACACCTGCTCCGGCGTGAAGATTATTGAAAAAATTGCGACCAGCACCTCGGAAAGTGATTTTCTGCGGCACGCCAAGATTTTTGCGGAAACGCATCATGAAAAATGGGACGGTTCCGGTTACCCCCACGGCCTGCGGGGTGAAGAAATTCCCTTGCAGGGACGCCTTATGGCTATTGTGGATGTTTACGACGCCATCATTTCGGAGCGCCCTTACAAAAAAGCCCGCTCGCACGAAGAGGCCGTGCGCATTATTCAAGAAGGGCGGGGTACGCATTTTTCCCCCAGGCTTGTGGACATTTTTCTGGAAGTTGAAGAGCAGTTCGCAACCCGTGCGCCGGAAGAAGCATGGACGGCATGAATCCATAAACCTCTTGCAAGGGAGCGGCCATGGCGCAAAGAACAGTGGAAAAAGCCGGTGGCATGGTTTTGGAAAAAATACGCCTGGAAGTGGAAGACCATATCGGCGTGATCACCCTGCACAACCCGCCGCGCAACGTGCTTGATTCCCAAATGCAGCATGAAATTCTGGCGGTGTGCGCGCACATCGACCAGGATGACGACATCTGGGTGTGCATCCTGCGCTCCGACCTGCCGACTTTTTGCGTCGGCTTTGACGTGCGCCTGTTCAGGCAGAGCGTGCTGGATCGGGACGTGACCAACGTTCAGGAAGTATATTACGACGGCGCCCTGGCCTTGTACGAGCTGCGCGTACCGCTCATTTGCGCCGTGCACGGCCACTGCCTGGGCGGCGCCCTGTGCTACGCGGCCGGCAGCGACATCACCATCGCCGCCGCCGGAGCCCAGTTCGGCATTCCGGAAGTGAACCTGTGCGTGACCGGCGGCAGCGGGCACCTGGCCCGCATGGTGCCGCCGCAAATCATGCGCAACCTGGCCTATACCGGCAAGTTCATCAGCGCGGAAGAGCTGTTCGGGTACGGCGGACTGACCATGGTCGTGCCGCCGGAGGAACTCATGCCTGCCGCCCTGGCCAAGGCGCGCGAGCTGTGCGCCAGGGGTCCGCTCATCCTGCGCTATTTCAAGGCCAGCATGAACCTGCAGGAAGACTTCCAGATGAAGCGGAAGAATGACCTGGAAATCACGTACACCCGCTACATGGCCAGGCATGAAGATTTTTTGGAAGCGTTACAGGCTTTCCTGGAAAAACGCCGGCCCGACTTTAGCGGCGCCGCTCCCGTCAAGAAATGAAGCGCGGCTAGCCCCGCCTTGCCAATATCCACAGGAGGCGCAAAGTGACAAGATTTTCCGAAGAGCTGAAACGAGCCAGCGAGCCTGATTGGAGCCAGGCCGTGGGCCACCGATTCGTCAATGAACTGCTGGCCGGGCAGGTGTCCGATGCGGTCATGGCCCGTTATCTCGTGCAAGATCACAGATTTATCGATAACTTTCTCATTTTGCTGGGCGCGGCCATAAGCCATGCCGACAAGTTTGAATCGCGCATCGTGCTCGGGCGTTTTGTCGGCATGATCAGCAACGACGAAAACGACTACTTTCTCCGGTCCTTTGAAAAACTTGGCGTAACGGAACACGAACGGCAGCACCAGCCCGACGGCGAACCCACCCGGGGCCTGAACGGGATCATGCTGGAGGCCGCGCGGGCCGGCTCTTACGCCGCCGCCATTTCCGTACTGGCCGTGGTCGAGGGCGTTTACCTGGACTGGGGGCTGACAGCCCGGCAGCCTTACCCGCAGAGCTTTTTGTACACGGAGTGGATCACGCTGCACAACAACGAGTACTTCATCAGCTTTGTGGAGTTTCTGCGCCGCGAACTGGACCGGGTGGGGCCGGGCAGCGCCGCGCTTTGCCGCGACTACTTTACCCGTAGCGTCAAGCTGGAAAAGGCGTTCTTTGACGACGCCTACAACTTGCCCGCATAAGCTTGCCCGGCCGGGCGCGTCTTGCCGGGATGCAACGCAAAAGGCCGGGGGTTACCCGGCCTTTACCGCTTCAGGGGCAGGCTTGGCGGCTTCGGCCTTGTCCTGCTTGTCCAGCACCTTGTCCACCCGCTTTTCCAGCATCAGGTGCAAAGTGGCCAGCACGGCGAAGATGGGGGGCTTGTGCCCCAAGCTCCTGTAAGCGTCGCTCAGTTCATGGAACTCCAGGTCGATGCCCCGACCCAGGCGGCGTTTGATGGTGTTGGCGATAGCGGCCATCTCCAGGGCGCCGCGCGCTTTGGCGCTACGGGAATAGCCGAAGTCGAACCCGGCCAGGCGCGAGTACAGAGCCTGCTTTTGCTGCCAGGTACAGCGGTTGAGCCTTTCCGCGCTAAAGCCGGCAAAAACCAGCCCGAGGTCAAGCATCAAATTTTGAGGATTGGCCATGAAAAAATATAATATATTTATCCGCACAGTTCAAGCTCTTCAATAAAAATTTCACCTGTCCGGCCGACGGAAATTGATAAGGAAACGTTGATTATAAGGCGGGTTCCATAGTACAAGACCGCACATTGTCCGGCCCGGCTGGGCCGCCCGGGGGATTTTTTGCCTATTCGCCTTTTAAAAAAAGCGCTGGCGGCGTTTTGCATCGCGGCGGGCCTGGCGGCCGCCGTTCCGCTCCCTTGCGCCCTTGCCGCCGCCCCGTCCCCGGATTCCACGTTGTCCAGAGACAGCGAACGGGCCTGGCGCGAGGTCTCCGCGGCGCGCGACCTGCAAACGGAATTGCCGCTCGACCGCAAAGACGCCATGCGCGAGGAAAACCGCCCCCACGAAAAAACGCGGGCCGACGCCTCCTCCTGGAATCTCAATCGGAATTTTTTCAGAATTCTGCTCTGGGGCTCAATTCTGATCATCCTGGTAATAATCGTCCTGAACCTGAAGGATAATCTCTGGAGCGCCAGCCGCTCACGCCGCCTTACGCCCGGGGAGGAAGAGTACGCCGCCCCGGCCGCCATCGGCGAGCGCATGGACAAGGCGCAATGCGCGGCCGACGAACTGGCCCGCCAGGGCAGCTACGCCGAGGCCATGCACGCGCTGCTCCTGCAAAGCGTGGCCGAGTTGCGCCTGCGCCTGGACGTGACGTTCGCCGTCTCCATGACCAGTCGGGAAATTTTACGCAAAGTGGGCCTTGCGGCGGCGGGGCGGGAAGCTTTTTCCGACATCATCCTGCGGGTGGAAATTTCCTGGTTCGGCTCGCACCTGCCCGGCCCGGAAGATTATCAGGCCTGCCGCCGCAGTTTTGAAATTCTTACCCGCGCCCTGCGGCAGGGCGCGGGCAGCGGGCAAAGGGGCGGCGAATGAAGCGCAGCGTATTTTCCCGCTCCGCCCTGGGCCTGCTTTTGGCCAGCGCCGTGGCCCTGTTCGCCCTCTCGGTCATCCTGCATGCCTATGATGACGACCCGGTGGCCACCGCGGCCAGGTCCCGGCCCGGCACCTATTCGCTTTCCGCCCTGGGCTACGCCGGTTTTTACGACACGCTGCGCCGCCTGGACCGCCCGGTTAACCGCAGCGTGGGCAACACCCTGGCCATGGTCGGGGCGCGTGGTACCCTGGTGGTGGCCGAGCCGGATCTCGAGCACGTGAGCAGCGCCGAGGGCATGAAACTCATGGGCGCGCCGCGCCTGCTGCTGGTGCTGCCCAAGTGGAGCGGCCTGCCGGACGAGGAGCGCCCGGCCTGGATTGCCCAGGCCCGGCCCCTGCACCTGGATTACGCCAAAAACACCCTGCGCCTGGTGGCCGGCCGCAGCGACGTTTACCGCCGCGCCTGGCCGTCTCCGGCGGAATGGAAATACAACCACCTGGGGTTCACCCCGACCGCTCCCAAGGGCTCCGGGGTGATCCAGATGATCCGCTCCAGCGAACTGCGCCCGGTGCTCGGCACAGCGGAAGGCATGCTGGTGGGCGAACTGCTGAGCGGCAACCGTGTCATCTGGGTGCTGGCCGACCCGGACCTCCTGGCCAACCACGGCCTGGGCAGCGGGCGGAACGCCGCCTTGATGGTGTCGCTCCTGGACAACCTGCGCGGTTGGCGCAACAGCGACCAGGGCGCGCCCATAGTGTTCGACGAAACCGTGCACGGTTTTCTGGAGGCGGAAGGCACGCCGCTGAAGCTCCTGTTCCGCTTCCCCTTCGTGGTGATCACCATCTTGATTTGCGGCACGGCCATATTGCTGGCGCTGGCCGGCAGCAGCCGTTTCGGCGCCGCCCGCCGGGTCCGGCCGGAGCTGGATTTCGGAAAACGGCAACTTATCGATAATGGCGCGCGCCTGCTTGATTACGGCGGGCATCACGTTGTCACCCTGAAGCGCTATATCCGCATGACCGTGCGCTCCGCCGCCCAGGCCATGCACGCGCCGGTAAAGCTTGGCGAAGCCGAGCTCCCGGCCTGGCTGGACCGCATTGGAAAATCGCGCGGCGTAAAGCGCAGTTGCGCCGCCATCCTGCGCCGGGCCTCTCTGATGGCGGATTCCGGGGGCGAGCCGGGCAAAAATGACGTAAAACTGGCCGGGCTGTTTGACTGCGCCCGGGATATTTATCTTTGGAAAGGAGAAATTTTGCATGGATCTTCAGCAAGTCGGCTCAATCGTAAATAATATCAGGTCCGAAGTGGGCAAGGCCATTGTCGGGCAGGAAGAAGCGGTGGAGCTTTTGCTCACCAGCCTGCTCTGCGGCGGACACGTACTGCTGGAAGGGGCGCCCGGCACCGGCAAAACTTTTCTGGTCCAGTCCTTCGCGGTCTGCCTGAGCCTGGAATTCGGCCGGGTGCAATTCACGCCCGACATGATGCCCGGCGACGTGCTCGGCACCAACCTTTTCAACTTTCAAACCAACACGTTCGCGCTCACCCGGGGGCCCATTTTCACCCAAATCCTCCTGGCCGACGAAATCAACCGGACCCCGCCCAAAACCCAGGCCGCGCTGCTTCAGGCCATGAACGAGCGCTCCGTCACCATCGACAGGCAAACCTACAACCTGGGCGACGAGTTCATGGTGGTGGCCACCCAGAACCCCATCGAGCAGCAGGGCACTTATCCCCTGCCCGAAGCCCAGCTCGACCGCTTTCTCTTCAAAGTGGTCACAGACTACCCCAGCCGGGACGAAGAGCGGGAAATCGTCACCCGGCACGGCCGCTATTCGGCCATGCCCAAGATCGCCGACTTTGCCATGAAAGCCGTGGTCAGCCGGGAGGAATTGCTCCAGGCCCGCGCCCTGACCGCGGAAATTCGCCTGACCGACGCCCTGGTGGACTACATTGTCGAAATTATCCGCACCACCCGCCGCCACCCGGAAATTGAAACCGGCGCTTCCACCCGCGCCGCCAACATGCTGGCCTCGGCCTCGCGCGCCTATGCCGCCGTGTGCGGCCGCGACTTCGTCATCCCCGACGATATCAAGCGCCTGGCTCTGCCGCTCCTGCGCCACCGCATCGTGATGACCCCCACGGCCGACATCGAGGGCATTACCAGCGACCAGGCCCTGCGGGACATCGTGGACCAGGTGCCGGCGCCCAGGTAGAAAGAATGACTCAGGCCAGCCAGCAAGAAGCCGGGCAAAAATCCAGCCTGTACATGCGGCCCACGCCCAAAGCGGTGCTGTGGTTCGCCTGGTCCATACCCGTGGCCCTGATCCTGGTGATCGGCTGGCGGGACATCTGGTATTTTTCACTCTACTGGCCGGCGGCCTGCCTGGCTCTGATCCTGGCCGACATGGGCATGGCCCTGCCCGGCCGGACGCTCGAGGCCGCCCTTAAGGCGCCGCAGCGCCTGTACGTGGGGCAGGCCGGCACGGTAGAACTGGCGCTCGCGGCGCCGGGGCACTCGCGCGAAGTGCCGGTGCAGGCCCTGCTGGAGTATGGCGGCGGGAACGAACTGACCGGCTTGCCGGAGGCTTGGGCGGACACCCTTGAAGACCCGGAACCGGCCGTAGGGCTGCTCCGGGGCGGCGAACTCGGGCTGGAGTTGCCGCTGCGGCCGCGCCGCCGGGGCCGGGCGGCCCTCAAGGCTCTCTGGCTGCGCTGGCGCGGGCCGTTGCGCCTGATCGAATTCCGGCGGCGGGACGGTTTGCATTTGCAGGTGGACGTCATGCCGGACGTGCGCGGCATCCACGAAACCGCCCTGCGGTTTTTCGCCCGCGACGCGGTGTACGGCCTGAAGACCCAGCGCATGCGGGGCGAGGGCACGGAGTTCGACACCCTGTGCGAATACCTGCCCGGCATGGACCAGCGTTTTATCGACTGGAAGCGCTCGGCCCGGCATCGCAAGCTCCTGTGCAAGGAGTTCAAGCAGGAGCGCAACCACCAGATCGTGCTGGGCCTTGATACCGGCCACCTGATGCTGGAGCCGCTGGAAGGGCTGCCCAAGCTGGACCACGCCATCAAGGCCGGGCTGCTGCTCGGTTGGGTGTCGCTCTACAGCGGCGACCTGGTGGGCGGCTGCGGCTTTGATCTGCGCTTTCGCAGCTTTCTCAAACCCGGGCGGGGCATGCCTTACTTCAAGCAGTTCCAGCGTTTTACGTCCGGGCTGGATTATCACGCCGAGGAAACGAATTTTACCTTGGGCCTGGCCGAGCTGAACGCCCGCTTGCAGCGGCGGGCCCTGATCGTGCTCTTTACCGAGTTTGTGGATTCGATTTCGGCCGAACTCCTGCTTGAAAGCCTGCAAATCATGACCCGGCGGCATGTGGTGGTTTTTGTGACCATGCGCGACCCCATGCTGCCGGGCCTGCGCGAAGCGCGGCCCGGCGACTTCCCGCGTCTGGCCGAAGCGGTGCTGGCCGACGACTTTTTACGCGAGCGCTCCGTGGTGCTGGAGCGGGTGGCCAGGTTGGGCGTGCACTGCATTGACGCCCCGGTCCGGGCGGTTTCGGGCGAACTTTTGAACCGCTACCTGATGATCAAGCAAAGGGGGCTGTTATGAGCCAGACCGGCCCGGGCGGCAAAAATAACGGAGGGAAAGCGCTCCTGTTGCGCAGCGCCGAGTTTCGCAAGGGACGCGAAGCCGGCTGGCGCGAACTGGACGACATGGTCGGCCGGGTGGAGGCCAGGGGCGTGGCCGCCCTTTCGGCGGCGGAAGTGAGCCGCCTGCCGCTGCTTTACCGGGCTGCGGTCTCGTCGCTCGCCGTGGCCCGCAATATCGTGCTGGACCGCAACCTCTTGCTCTACCTGGAAAATTTGTCGCTGCGCGCCTATTTGGCCGTGTACGGGCCGCGCTCCGGCCTGCTGGAGCGGCTGGGCGGTTTTTTTCGCCAGGACTGGCCGGGCTCGGTGCGCGGCCTCCGCCGGCACCTGGCCGTGGCCGCGCTGGCCATGCTGGCCGGGCTGGCGGCGGGCTGGCTGCTGGTGGCGTCCGACATGAGCTATTTTCACATGCTGGTGCCGGAAGGGCTGGCCGGCAGCCGGGGGCCGGGCAGTTCGGCCGAGGATCTGCGCGGCGCGCTTTTCGCTCCCTGGCCCGGCGTTATCGACACCTTCGTGGTTTTTGCCAACTCGCTCTTCCGGCATAACGCCATGGTGGGGATTTTATGCTTCGGGCTGGGCTTCGCCCTGGGCGTGCCCACGCTCGTCCTGCTCATTTACAACGGCATGACCCTGGGCGCTTTCCTGGCCCTGCACGCCTCGCGCGGGCTGAACGTCGACTTCATCGCCTGGCTCTCCATCCACGGCGTTACCGAGCTTTTGGCGGTGCTGCTCTGCGCCGCGGCCGGGCTGGCCGTGGCTGAGAAAATCCTGTTCCCAGGCGAGTTGCCGCGCCTGGAAAACCTGGCCCGGCATGGGCGGCCGGCGGCCGGCGTGGTGGCCGGGGCCGTGCTGATGTTCTTTTTTGCCGGCCTTCTCGAGGGCGGCTTTCGCCAACTGATCAATAACACGCCCGGGCGCTACGCTTTCGCGCTGCTCACGGCCGCGGGCTGGTTCTGGTATTTCAGCCGGGTGGGGAAAAGAACCGCGCCGGGAAAGGGAGGCGGGCATGGCTATTAAAATCGACCGCGTCGGCGAGTTTCTGGAAGGCGTAAAGCACAAGCGGCGCGTCCTGATCACCCCGGAGGGCATCCCCCTGGACGTGCGGATTGCCGGGCACGGCGAGCGCCTGGGCGCTTTCGCCGTGGACATCGTCTTCATGGGACTGGCCGTGCTCGCCCTTTACCTGCTGCTCTGGCTCCTGTTCTTTTCCGGTTCCAACCTTTCCGTGGGCATGACCATCATCCTGTTCGCGGCTTTTGTGGTGCGCAACCTGTATTTCGTGCATTTCGAACTGGCCTGGCAGGGGCGCACGCCGGGCAAGCGGCTCTGCAAGCTCCGGGTAATCAACCGCAAGGGGGGCGAGCTTGCCCCGTCAGCCGTCATTGCCCGCAACCTGACCCGAGAGGTGGAGTTTTTCCTTCCCCTGTCCCTGTTGTTCAGCCTGCCCAGCGGCTGGCAGGAGTGGTGCATGCTGGGCTGGACCCTGTGCCTGACCTCGCTCCCCTTCGTCAATCGCTACCATTTGCGCATCGGTGACCTCATCGGCGGGACTCAGGTTATCGCCATGCCCAGGCGGGTGCTCCTGGCCGACCTGAGTCTGGAGGCCGCTTCGGCCAGGGCGGCGGCCCTGTTGCGGGCGCCGGCCGCGCCGGAACCCGGGCCGGTGACGCCGGTGAAGGTGGAAGACCTGAGGCCGGCGGTGCACACCCTGCAGGCGCCGGTCCTGGAGGCAGAGCCGGTTTTCGTCTTCAGCCATGAGCAGCTTTCCCGGTACGGGGCGTTCGAACTCCAGGTGCTGGAGGAATTTTTGCGCCGCCAGCCGTCAAACAACACCCAACGGCTGCTGGAGGAAGTATGCCGCAAGATCTGCAACAAGATCGGCTGGGAGGGCGGCGAAATCCCGCCCGGCCGGGTGCGGCGCTTCCTGACGGACTTCTACACGGCCGAGCGGGCCGACCTGGAGCGCGGGCAACTGTTCGGCCGCCTGCGCGCGGACAAGAACGCGGCCGCCGAAAACCGCAAGCCGGACAAGCCGTACTGAGCGGCGCCGGGCGGGCGTACCAATAAAAAAGGCGCCCGGGTTCCGGGCGCCTTGTGTTTGCGAACCGGCCGGCCTTAGTCGAAAACAGCGGCCAAGCTGTCCAGCGACACGCCTTCCTTGATTTCCCTGAGGTCGAAGTAGATGAGCGAAGCCATCACGTAGCTGAAGGCCATGGGGAAGATCAGGAGGACGCTGAGCAGCAGGGTGCCGACGATAAGGCCGGTGATGCCGAACAGGATCAGGGCGAACAGGAAGGTGAGCACGCCGATGATGACGCCGACCACCAAGTAGAGCAGGAAGATTTGCAGGCGGTTGCCCTTGGTGAGTTCGGCGCTGCGCTTGAGGCTGTCCACGGCGCCGAGTTTTTCCACCACGCAGGCGGGCAGGGTCACGGCCAGGATACAACTGATAATCACGCCGGGGATGATCAGCAGGAGCGTGCCGAGGCCGACAAGCAGACCCACCAGGATGGAGGCCAGCAGGATCGGCACGAAGTGGCCGGTGGCGCGGGAGAAGCATTCACTGAAAGAAACCGCCTGCCCCCGGGCGATCTGGAATACGGCGTAGGCCACGGTGGCCTGGATGATCATGCCGATGATGGAGCCGAGGATGGAGCTGACAACCTGCCCGCCCGTGGAGGGGAAGGTGGCAATCTGGATGAGCGCCGGAATCAGCGCGGCAATGGCGGTCAAGCCCAGGAAAATGGCCGGCTTTTTCATCATGGTCGAGAGCGAGCGGCTGATGGTGGAACCGATGTTGATCTGAGGAACGGCGGACTTGGGCATCATTGAGGTCAGCTTGTCGCCGGCCGCGGCAAGTTTGGCTTCCGCGGGCTGAGCCTCGGTCTTTTGCGGTTCGTTGTTGTTCTGCATTTCCATTAGTGTTTTACCCCCAGTAAATTTGAGTTAGGTTTGCCGAAGGCCGTATCATATCCATTTTGCTTATAAAGGCAACAGTGAAAAATACAAGAATTTTTACACGAAGATAAAGGTTGGTGTTTATCCCGCCGGTTGGCCTTGGGCGGAGGCCCGCGGCCGGTAAAACGGCGCCAATAAAAAATCACGGCAGGCGAAATTTGGCGTTGACCGTCAGAGAAGTTTGATCTACATAGCCTTTCTCGCTTGGGTCGTTAACTCAGCCGGTAGAGTACCTCCCTTTTAAGGAGGGGGCCGAAGGTTCGAATCCTTCACGACCCACCACATAGCCTTCCCAAGAAGTCCCGCAACAGCCCAAAACCGTTGCGGGACTTTGTTTTTCTGTAAATGCTGTTTGCCCATCTCGACCCTTTTCATCCTTTGACATACCCCTTGTCTGGGGGTAAATTTAGGGGTAACTGGAATAGTCAGAAATGCCGTTACCCCCATAGCAAGATGTTGTTCCCGCACAAGGTTTTGCCTGGATTATCTTTTTGGGGGTAGCTGAAAAAGGAGGAGTCAGATGCCCTTGACCGATACAGCCATACGGAATGCCAGAACCGAATCCAAACCTCTGAAGCTTTTTGACGGTGGGGGACTGTTTTTGCTGATTAACCCGGCCGGTGGAAAGTGGTGGAGGCTGAAATACCGTTTTGCCGGCAAGGAGAAACTGTTGTCCATCGGCACTTATCCCACGGTCAGCTTAAAGGAGGCCAGGGAGCGCAGAGAGGAAGCCAAAAAGCTTCTTTCCCAAGGCGTTGACCCGGGCGAACACCGCAAGGCAGTTAAGGCTTCGGTGCGAGCAGCCGTGGAAGACGCGTTTGAAACCGTCGCTCGAGAATGGCACGCTCGTAATAAGGATGTCTGGACTCCCAGCCATGCCGAGAAAATTCTGGCCAGGCTGCAGGGCGATCTTTTTCCACTTATCGGTGCCAAGCCGATAAAAGAGATTGCGGCGCCAGAAATTCTGATTGCTTTGAGGAAAAATTCAGGAGCGGGGCGCTGTTGAAACTGCGCACCGGGCACTCCAGTTTTGCGGACAGATTTTCCGCTATGCAATCGCAACCGGCAGAGCGGAGCGCGATACGGCGGCGGATCTGAAGGGCGCTTTGTCACCCTACAAGAAAAGGAATTTTGCCACGATAACGGAAACGAAAGAAATAGGGAAACTGCTAAGGGATTTGGAATCGTTCCAAGGGAACCTGATTATTCGAGCAGCTTTACGCATGGCCCCGTATGTGTTTGTTCGCCCGGGGGAGCTCAGGCGGGCGGAATGGACAGAGTTCAATCTGGAAAAGGCGGAATGGCGTATTCCCGGCGCGAAAATGAAAATGCGGGAACTGCACATAGTGCCGCTTTCCCGGCAGGTTCTGGGTATTCTAGAGGATCTGCATCCATTCACTGGCCACAGCATGTACTTGTTCCCCAGCATGCGGGCCAATACGGCCCCGATCAGTGATATGACCCTGTTGGCTGCCCTGCGACGTCTTGGGTATGATAAGAGTCAAATGACCATCCACGGTTTCCGGGCAATGGCCTCCACCTTGCTGAATGAACAAGGCTACAACCGGGACTGGATTGAGCGGCAGCTTGCCCACGGTGAAAGGAATGGGGTGCGGTCCTCTTACAATTATGCTCAGTACTTACCCGAAAGACGCAAAATGATGCAGGAATGGGCCGATTACCTGGACCAGCTTAAATCAAATTCTATAAATCCTACATAGTCCATTATATACATAATATCAGTATATTATAACATATTTACTGGCTTTATCCTCTCATAAAGTCCCACCAAATCCCTTGACAACCCATATAAATAGGGGTCTAGTTGGGGGACTTGCTGATTATTTTAGGGGTCTATAAAAGAGGAGATAAAGCCGTGGCAAGATTGATAAAACCATTGACGGCCACACAAGTCCAGAATGCCAAACCAAGGCCAATTATGTACAAAATGTTCGATGGTGGCGGTCTCTTTTTACAGGTAAATCCGTCCGGCGGCAAGCACTGGAAAATGAAATACCGCAAGGACGATGGGAAAGAGGGCTTGCTGACGTTCGGCAAATTCCCGG
>JAISDX010000117.1 GCA_031264465.1 Deltaproteobacteria bacterium
GACGTGACTTTTGCGCTCTATTCCGGCGAGCGCGAGTTGCTTCGTTTTATGAAGGGCGAAGACCTGCGCGTCCGGCTGGGCAAAATCTGGCCGGACCAGCTCACCGGCGGGCTGGAAGCGTTTGAACTGCACCGGCCCGGCCTCAGGGCGCGCGGCCTGGCCGGGCTGCCCAGCGCGGCCCAGCCTCGAGCCGACCGGATGCTGTTTTACGTGAACGGGCGTACCGTGAACGACCGCCTGCTGCAGCGGGCGGCGCGCGAAGCCTACAAAGGGCGGCTCCTGGCGCGGGAATATCCGCAGTTGGCATTTTTTTTGGAAATAGACCCGGAAGAGGTGGACGTGAACGTGCACCCGGCCAAAACCGAGGTACGCTTTCGGGACGAGCGGGCCGTGTTCGGCGCGGCGCTGCGGGCCGTGGAAAGCGCCCTGGCCGCTCGCGGCCCTGGTTTTATTGACGCTCGCAGCCCGGGTTTTATGACCGGCGAGGAGTACGCCCCGGCCGAAGCGCGGCGGGAAGAGGCAGGCGTATTGCCGCTGCCCCCGGTCATTCCCCCTGCCGCTCTCATAGACGCTGTAAAAGGTGACGAACGGTGCCCGCCCGGTTTTTGGGGCGAAGCTGACCGCCATCTGGCCGGGCCGCGGGCTTTTACGCTGTCGTTCAGACCGCCGTTAAATGAATCCGCGCCCGCCGAAGTTCCGCCCTCTTTTGCGGAGCCGGCTTTTAACGAGGACTTCAAGCGTTCGGTCCATGAAGCCGCCGCTCCTTATGAATGGGCTGAGGAGCAAACGGCCCGTTTTACGGCGGCCGGAGCAGCCGCTCCGCTGGCCTTGCCCGGCGGTTTGGTCTACCTGGGCCAGGTGGCTGGCACTTATTTGCTGCTGCTGAAGGACGACAAGCTGCTTCTTTTGGATCAGCACGCGGTGCACGAGCGGGTGCTCATGCACCGTTTTACGCGCGAGAGCTCCAGCCAGGCTCAGTTTCTGGCCCTGCCGCTTGAGCTGACGCTGCACCCGGCCGAGCACGAGGCCCTGCGCGGGATTTGGGACGATTTGACCGCCCTGGGCTTCAGCTTGGGCATTTCCGGCGGGACTTTGCGGGTAACCGGCCTGCCGGCGGTGCTCAGCCGGGCCGAGGCGCGCGATTTTCTGCGCGGCGCCATGGCCGGGCAGGGCGACAGCCTGCGGGAGCTTTTGGTGATGATGTCCTGCAAGGCCGCCATTAAGGCCGGGCAAAAACTCACGGCCGACGAAGCCCTGGGTTTGATCCGGCAATGGCTGGACACGCCGGAGCGCGAGTACTGCCCGCACGGCCGGCCGGCCGTACTGGCGCTGGGCGCGGCCGAGCTGGAAAGAATGTTCAAGCGCCGGGGTTGAGGCCCCGGCCTTATAAAGAGTCGCTATGGATAAAAAACAGTTTGTCGCCGAGCTGGCACCGGGAGAGATGGCCGAAGGGCTGTTCCTGGTGGCCGCCGCCCAGCAGAATCAGGCCCGCAACGGCCCGTACTGGCGCGTGGAGTTTCGTGACGCCACCGGCAAGATCGAAGGCAAGATCTGGAGCCCGCTCAGTCAGCAATTTTCGGAACTCAAGCCGGGCTGCCTGGCGGAATTGCAGGGGCGGGTGGTGGTTTACCGCGAGCGCAACGAAATAGTCGTGGACCAGATGCGCCTGCTGGATGAGGAGGAGCAGAGCCGGGTCAACCTGGCCGATTTCATGGCCGCGAGCCGGCAGGACGCCGACAGCATGCTGGCCGAACTGGAAGAGATCTGCCGCGCCACGTTCAGTCACAAGCCCTGGATAAAATTTTACAAAGCCCTGCTGCGCGATGAGGAAGTTGCGCAAAAACTGCGCTTGGCTCCGGCGGCCAAGGCCATGCACCACGCCTACTCCGGCGGCTTGCTGGAGCATACCTTGGGCGTTTGCCGCCTTTGCCTGTCCTTGGCCGACCTCTACCCGGACCTGGACCGGCAGACGCTGTTGGCCGGAGCGCTCTGCCACGACCTGGGGAAAATTTGGGAACTCAGCTCCGGCTTGGTCATCGACTACACCGGACCGGGGCGCCTGATCGGGCATATCAGCCTGGGCGTGGAAAAACTGGAGCCTTTCCTGCGCAAAAGCGGCCTGGAGGACGAACTGGCCGAGCACCTAAAGCACCTGGTGCTCAGCCACCACGGCAGCCGAGAGTTCGGCTCCCCCTGCCTGCCGGCCACGGCCGAAGCCCTGGCCCTGCATTACGCCGACAACCTGGACGCCAAGCTCAATCAGGCCCGGACCGCCCTGCAGGGCCTGGCGGCGGGGGAAAGCGGCTGGTCCGCTTATGTGTCCGGCCTGGAGCGGGCTCTGTTCAAAGCGCCCTGCAGCACGGCCGGCCCAACTGCTTCAAGCGGCTTGGACGGGCGGAAAGCCGCAAAAGCCAAATCCGTCGAGCCGTCTAGCGGCCAGGGGCGGCTGCTGGAGAGCCAATGTTCATTACTTTCGAAGGGATAGAAGGCTCCGGCAAAGGGGTGATGCTGGGGCTGACCCTGGACTGGCTGCGCCGGGCCGGGCATTCAGTATTGGCAACCCGCGAGCCCGGCGGCTCGGAACTGGGGGCGGCGCTACGCGCCCTGCTGCTGGATACGCGCAACAGCGACATGGCGCCCGAGGCCGAATTGTTCCTGTACCTGGCAGACCGGGCGCAGCACGTGGCCTCTAAAATCCGCCCGGCCCTGGCGGGCGGCCAAGTGGCGCTTTCCGACCGCTACGCCGATTCCACCATCGTCTACCAGGGCTATGGGCGCGGCCTGGACGTGGACGAGCTTTTCCGCCTGAACGATCTGGCCGTGAAAGGCCTGTGGCCGGACTTGACCCTGGTGCTGGACCTGGATGTGGAAACCGGCCTGGAGCGCGCCCTCCGCCGCAACCGGGAGCAGGGCCTGGCGGAAAAAGAAGGGCGCTTCGAGGCGGAGTCGCTGTTCTTCCACGCCAAGATCCGCTCGGGCTATCAGGCCTGGGCCGCCCGCCACCCCGAGCGCATCCGTCTGGTTGACGCTTCCGGCAGCCCGGCTGAGGTGTTCGGCCGCATTGAGCCTTTATTGAAAGCCTTGCGGTAAAAAAGCGCGAATCCTTCGAATTCACGGCCAAAATGATGCCCGACTCCGCTCTGCGGAGCTTTCCGCCGAACCCGGAAAGACCGGTTGCGGCGTAAATAAAAAGCGCGAATCCTTCGAATTCGCGCTTTTTAGGAGCCGGACACCCGGCACAACCGTTACCGTTGCTTCCTTTCGGACCTGGCGGGGTTGGCGGCGTAACCGCCGCCCGGCTCCTGACGGAAGAAGATTAGTATTTGCAGTTCCTCCTTTTGTCAAGCTTCTGAAAGACTATAAGCTCGGGCCGCTGTACAAGTCGCCCCGGAAACGGTACATTACTCCGGCAAGCCACGACTACCACGCTTCAGACCCGAGGAGAAAACCCGCATGAGCAAATCCGCTGTTTACTTTACCAGCATGCGCTGCCAGGTGGGCGACAGCCTGCTGCAGAAGCTTGACCGGCTGCTTGGCAAGGCCGGCATTGAAAACATCAAGTTTGACAACAAATTCGTCGCCATCAAACTGCACTTCGGCGAGCCGGGCAACCTGTCTTTTTTGCGCCCCAACTTCGCCAAAGTGGTGGCGGACAGGGTGAAGCAACTGGGCGGCCACCCGTTTTTGACCGACTGCAACACCCTGTACGTGGGGCGCCGCAACAACGCCCTGGTGCATTTGGACGCCGCTTATGAAAACGGCTATTCGCCGCTTTCCACCGGCTGCCAGATTGTCATCGGCGACGGGCTGCGCGGCGCCGACGACATCGACGTGCCGATTGCGGGCGGCGTTTTGCTGAAGAGCGCCAAAATCGGCCGCGCCATGATGGATGCGGACATTTTCATCTCCCTGAGCCACTTCAAGGGGCACGAGATGACCGGATTTGGCGGGGCCATCAAGAATATCGGCATGGGCTGCGGCAGCCGGGCCGGCAAAATGGCAATGCACAACGACGGCAAGCCCGCGGTAAACCCGAAGCGCTGCGTCGGCTGCCGTAACTGCGCCAAGTTCTGCAACCAGGCGGCCATCAAGTTCGGCGCGGACAAAAAAGCCGGCATCGACGCCAAGCTGTGCATCGGTTGCGGGCGCTGCATCGGCAGTTGTAATTACCATGCCATCGCCAACCGCAGCGCCAGCGACGTGGACGCCCTGAACCGCAAAATGGCCGAGTACGCCAAGGCCGTGCTGGACGGACGGCCGCATTTCCACATCAGCGTGGTGAACCAGGTTTCGCCGTACTGCGACTGCCATGGGGAAAATGACGCCGCGGTGGTGCCGGACCTGGGCATTTTCGCCTCGTTGGACCCGGTGGCCCTGGACCAGGCCTGCATTGACGCCGTTAACGCCGCGCCGGCTCTGCCGGGGAGCGCGCTTTCGGACGTGGCGGCGGGCTGCCCGGACCACTTCACCTCCATTCACCCGGCCACCGACTGGCGCGTACAGATTTCCCACGCGGAAAAGATAGGGCTGGGGCAGGGCGAGTATGAGCTTGTAACCGTGGAATAGACGGCGGAACAGGCAGCGGCGCATATCGTAACCGTTTGAAATTAAAAATGGTACGCGTCCGGTTGCGCATTTTTTTCTTGTGTATTATAACCGTACAAATCGAGTGCCAAATTACTGTAAAATCACAGAGTTAAGTTTGTATTGCGTGTTAAGACTGCCGGGGTTAATAACAGTAAAACTATTACCGTGTTATATCGGAGGGATATATTATGGGTGATTCTTCACGTAAATATGCTTTCAGTTGGGACTTGCTCGGCGTTAACCTGAACGAAGCCAGGCCGAGAATGGGCGACAGCCTGAATATGGAAATCTATCGGCTTTTTCAGTTCACCATGCGCGACGTGCTTGAGACGCGCTATGGCTCGGCCGAAGTGGACAAGATTTTCTTCGAATCCGGCGTGCTGGCCGGCACATTCTTTTTTGAGCGCTACCTGCAAGGCATCAGCAGCGTGGCCGAGCTGGTAAAAACCATTCAGGACAAGTTCCGGGAGCTGGGCGTGGGCATTTTTCGGGTGGAGACCTCCGCCGCGGACGCTTCCAGCTTTACCCTGGTGGTTGACGAAGACCTGGATTGTTCCGGCCTGCCGGATACTTCCGATCATATTTGCATCTATGACGAGGGTTTCATCAAGGGGATTCTGGACGCTTTCACCGCCAGCAGCTACGAGGTCAACGAGATTGACTGCTGGTGTTCCGGCGCCCGGACTTGCCGCTTCTTCGCCAAGAAAGTCGGGTAAGCATGAACGGGAGCGGGCCGGAGCTTATGACTCTCGCGCTTGAACACGTTAACAAGCTGCTTGCCGCCCCAGTTCTGCCGGAAATTCCGGCGGAACTGGCGGACGATGAATTGTTGCTCAATATTCATGGCTACATTGCCCGCCTGCGCCAGGTCCTCAAGCAATTTTCCGCCGGGGAATTTACCGAGGCCATAAAGGACCGTGGGGTGGTGGCCGGCAGCCTCAAGGCTCTGCAGGCCAACCTGCGCCACATGCTCTGGCAGGTGCGCCAGGTGGAGGAAGGCGACTTCAGCCAGCGGGTGCAATTTTTGGGCGAGTTTTCGAACAGCTTCAACCGCATGGTGGAGGAGTTGCAAAACGTGCATTCCGCCATGCGGAAGAAAGAGGAAGAATTGACCGAACTCAGCGAGCGGCTCAAGGAAGAAGTGGACGAGCGCAACAAGGCTTTCAACGCGCTCCGGCAGCGCGAGGCCGAGTTCCGCTATCTGGCCGAGCACGACCCCTTGACCAACACACTGAACCGCCGCTCTTTCTTTCAGTTGGCGGAAGTGGAGTTCAAACGCTGCCGCCTGAACAACAAGTTTTGCGGCGTGGCCCTGCTGGACCTGGATTTTTTCAAAACCTTCAACGATTCCTACGGCCACATCGAGGGCGACAAGGCCCTGCGTCATGTTGCCGACGTGGGCAAGAGCGGGCTGCGCCACAAGGACGTCATGGCCCGTATCGGCGGCGAGGAGTTTATTTTTCTGTTTCCGGCGGCCGACCTGCAGCAGACCAAGATTGTGGCCGAGCG
>JAISDX010000035.1 GCA_031264465.1 Deltaproteobacteria bacterium
CCTTGCTCCACTTCCGAGTCTTTAATGTCGCGCGCGGACATGGCCACCTGGCAGAGCCCTTCGATCAGGGCCTTGATGCCGTTGCCCGAGCCGCCGCCGGAAATGGCCAGGCTGATGCCGGGGTTGGCGGCCATGAAAGCCTCGCCGGCCTTTTGCATGACCGGCAGCACGGTGGTGGAACCGCTGATGATTATTTCCTCGGTCTGGGCCGCGGAAGCGGCCGGAGCGGCGGCAACGCCGGCCAGCAGCGCCGCGAACAGGGACATGACCATATACAGCTTGGGCAGAATTTTGCCTTTCATTTGAAAATGCTCCTTGTTACTCTGGTTGTGGCGCGCAAGGCGCGCGCCGTGTGATTCAGCTTTTCCTCCCGGACTGTGCCAGTTGTGTTACGGCCTTGTGAAAAGCGCATGAAAAAATTGTCGCCAAAACGTAACCATTCTTTCATATAACCGACGCACGGGGCTGCCAGACTGCTTTCAGCAACGCCGGGCGCCCCCGGCATAAAAACGGCAAGGCTGTGGGCAACAACATGAAAACCGCGCTCATTGTCGAAGACGAAAAAGATATTCGCGACCTTCTGGCCTACAACCTGAAGCGCGAGGGCTTTGCCGCGCTGGAAGCCGGCGACGGGCTGGCCGCCCTGGCGATGGTCCGGGAAAAGCAGCCGGACATCATCCTGCTGGACCTGATGCTGCCGGGACTGGACGGCCTGGACGTGTGCAAGGCCCTGCAGCGCGAACCCAAAACCGCCTCCATCCCGGTGCTGATGCTCACGGCCAAGGGCGAGGAAATAGACCGCGTGCTCGGCTTTGAGCTGGGCGCGGCCGACTATGTGGTCAAACCCTTCAGCGTGCGCGAGGTGCTTTTGCGCGTGCGGGCCATCCTGCGCCGCGCCGCGCCGCGCGGCGAAGAGGCCGGCCTGCGTTGCGGCGCCATTGTGCTGGACCTGCCGGGGCATTCCGTAAAAGTGGACGGCCAGCCCGTGGAGCTGACCGTCACCGAGTTCCGCCTGCTGGAAGACCTGGTGCGCCACCAGGGGCAGGTGCGCAGCCGCGAGCAGTTGCTTGACTCGGTCTGGGGTTACAGTTTTGAAGGCTACGCCCGCACCGTGGACACCCACGTGCGCCGCCTGCGCCAAAAGCTTGGCAAGGCGGCCGAATGCGTTGAAACCGTGCGCGGCGTCGGTTATCGCGCCCAAACAGACCTTCAGGAAACACCCTCATGGTAAGTTCACCCGGTTCGCTACGCACCCGCCTGCTCGCGGCCTTCGCTCTGATTACCCTGATCGCCGTGGCCCTGCCGGCCATTTTCACGCGCAGCACCCTGTACCAGGATCGCCTGGACCTGGCCGGGCGCCAGGCCCTGGCCCAGGCCGCCTTCGCCAGGAGCATCCTGGAGGCGGACCCGGACGCGGAGCAAGTGCGCCGCCTGTTTCAGGCCGCCGCCGATGTGGCTCTGCGCATGACCCTGACCGACGCCTCCGGCCAGGTATTGCGCGACTCCCACTTTTCCGGCGCGGCGCTGCCGGAGCTGGACAACCACGCCGACCGCCCGGAAATCGAGCAGGCCCTCAGCCAGGGCTCCGGCATGTCCCTGCGCCACAGCAACAGCCTGGGCGTGGATACCGTGTACGCGGCCGTGCGTCTCAAAAACGGCGGCGCGCTGCGCGTGGCCGTACCGGCCGCCGAAATCGGGCGCAGCCTGGAAACGGAACTTTCCTCCCTGGGCATGGCGGCCGCCGCCGTGGCGGCGCTTTGCCTCGCCCTCGCCGCCATTATCGCCAACCGGGTGCGCCGGGGCGCGGACGAAATGGCCGAGATAGTCGGTTCCATAGCGCACAGCCACCAGCGTGAAAACGGCGGCGGCTTTCGCCTGCGCCAGGTGCCCGGCCGCGAATTTCTGCCCCTGGCCGAGGCGGTCAACTCCATGGCCGACAGCATCGAGGAATACGTGCGCGACAACAACGACCAGCGCGGCCAGTTGGAGAGCATTTTGGACGGCATGCACGAAGGGGTGCTGGTGCTGAACGGAGCCGGACAAATCCGGCGCTGGAACAACGCCTTGGCGGCCATGTTTCCGGAAATCGGCCGGCAGCGCGGCAAGCCGATCATCGAAGGGCTGCCGGTGCCGGCCCTGCAAGTACGGGTGGACGCCCTCCTGGCCAACCAAATTGACGACTCCCCCGTTTACTTTGAACTGCCGGCCGGCCGCTTTCTGGTGGCGCACCTTTCCCGGCCGCGGCGCAGCCGGGAATCGCTGGGGGTGATCGTCGTGGTGTACGATGCCACCGAAATCATGGGCCTGAACCGCATCCGGCGCGACTTCATCTCCAACGTCTCGCATGAACTGCGCACCCCGCTCACCGCCGTGCGCGGCTATGCCGAAACCCTGCTGCTGGCCGACGGCCTGGACAAGGAACACCGCGCCTTTGCCACCATCATCCACAACCACGCCACCGCCCTGTCCAAAATTGTCGGCGACCTCCTGGTCCTGGCCCGCATGGAGAACGAAAACGAGCGCATCGAGCTTTTACCCACGGACGCGGCCGGCGTGCTGGCCGAAGCGGCCTCGGTTTGCCGTGAGCAGGCGCCCGAGCGGATCAAGGGCAAAAAAATTACCCTGGACGTGCGGCTGGCCGAGGCGCCGGTCATGGCCAACGCCGCGCTGCTGGCCCAGGTGTTCAGAAACCTGCTGGAAAACGCCTGCCGCTTCACCCCGGAAAACGGCGTCATTTCCGTAACTTCGGTCAAACACCCCCAAGCCGCCGGCGAAGTGCTCTTTGCCGTGTCCGACAACGGCCCGGGCATCCCGCAGGCGGCCCTGCCCCGCATTTTCGAACGCTTCTACCAAGTCCGGCAGGAGCGCAACAGCGGCGGCTCCGGCGTGGGCCTGGCCATTTGCAAACACATCATCGAGCGGCACGGCGGCAAAATTTGGGCCGAAAGCCCGCAGCTTACGGCCGCCGGAAGCAGCGGAGCGGCCACGGCCATCCTGTTTACCCTGCCGGCCGCCTGAACGTAAAACCACACAGGATTTAAGGATAAAATGGATACGGCAACCTGCAAGCTGAGCGCCGGCAACCTGGATTTTTTCTACGGGCGGAACCAGGCGCTCTTTGATGTGAGCCTGGACTTCCCCGCCCAGCGCGTCACCGCGCTGATTGGCCCCTCGGGCTGCGGCAAGAGCACGTTTCTGCGCTGCCTGAACCGCATGAACGACCTTGTTCCCGGCGCACGGGTAAAAGGGCGGATCCGCCTGGACGGCGAGGATATTTTGAGCCCCCGCCTGGACCCGGTCGCCCTGCGCCGCCGGGTGGGCATGGTGTTCCAGAAGCCCAACCCCTTTCCCAAGAGCATTTTCGAGAACGTGGCCTACGGCTTGCGGGTGAACGGCCTGCGCAAATCTTCGGCCATCAGCGAACGGGTGGAGCAGTCGCTGCGCCGGGCCGCCATTTTCGACGAAGTTAAAGACCGGCTGCATACCTCGGCCCTGGGGCTTTCCGGCGGACAGCAGCAGCGGTTGTGCATTGCCCGCGCCCTGGCCGTGGACCCGGAAATTCTGCTCATGGACGAACCGGCCAGCGCGCTGGACCCCATCGCCACCCAGAAAATTGAAGAGAGCATTCACGAACTGAAAAGCCGCTTCACCATCATTATCGTCACCCACAACATGCAGCAGGCGGCCCGGGTTTCCGACCGCACCGCTTTTTTCTACCTGGGCAAGCTGATTGAAGAAGGCGATACCGAGGACATGTTCACCCGGCCCCGCCTCAGGCAAACCGAAGACTATATCACAGGCAGGTTCGGCTGATGAACAGCAAGGAAACGCAAATGCAGCAGGGGCTTAACCAGCTGCGCACCCGAATTTTGGTCATGAGCGCGGCCGTGGGCATTGCCCTGGACGAAGCCTGCGCCGCCCTGGAAAACGGCAACACCGGCCAGGCCGTGGCCGTGGTAAACGGCGACGCGGCCATTGACGCCATGGAAAACTCCATTGACGAACTGGCTCTTTCCCTGCTGGTGCGCCACCAGCCGGTGGCGCAGGACCTGCGCCTGGTGGTGGGGGCGCTGCGCCTGGTGGTGGACCTGGAACGCATTGGCGACGAGGCCGCAGGCATTGCCGGGCGGGCCGCCCTGCTGCGCGAACCCATGCCGGAGCCGGTGAGCGACGCCATTCGCACCCTTATGGCCCACGCCAGGGAACTGTACCGCAAAACCGAGCAGGCTTTCCGGAGCGGCGACTCGGAAGAAGCGCTGGAACTGGCGCGCAGCGATGCCGAAAGCACCCGCCTGGAAGTGGAAGCCCTGCAGGAAATAATGAAACACTTCTGCAACATCAAAGGGGCCGAAAAAAGCAGCCAGGTCACGGCCGACGTGCATGGCATCCTGATTTGCCGCTCCCTGAACCGCGTTTGCGGCCATGCCGCCAACCTGGCCGAGCACGTCTACTTCATCAGGAGCGGGGTGAACATCAAGCACCAGCCCCTGCCGGAATAAACGCGCTGGGAACGGGCTGGTGCCCGTCCAGCGGAAAGCGCCCATGTGGACAATAAATCCTTTTTGATATACATGTATAGCAAAGAGGTGCACAATGCTTGCAATCAGATTGCCAGAAGAAATTGAAACCCGCCTTGATGCGCTGGCGAAGGCTACCGGCAGAACCAAAACATACTACGCGAAGGAGGCCATTCTTACGCATTTGGAAGACCTGGAAGACGCATATCTGGCCGAAGAGGAATATTTACGCTTTAAGGCCAGCGGAGAAAAGGCCATATCTTTAGAAGAAGTTGAGCGCCGCCTTGGCCTGGCAGATTGAGTTCAGCCCGGGCGCGGACAAGGCGCTGGCAAAATTGGGCAGAGACGCGCAAAAACAGATTGTGCGGTTTTTGCGGGACCGTGTAGCCAATTTGGAAGATCCGCGCAGCACAGGCAAGAGGCTTGTAGGGCCAAGGCTTTCCGGGTTATGGCGCTCCCGGGGTGGGGATTATCGCATTTTGTGCCGGATTGAAGACGAAAAAATATGTATTGTCGTAGTTGAGATTGGCAACAGACGCGAGGTGTATAAGAAACAATAGAACAAGCAGATCCTTGCCATATTCATCAACGGCATGGAAGTGAAATTTGTTCTTGGCAATGTCCAATCCGATTACATGTGTGATTCATAGACATCATTTCAATTTTCTGAG
>JAISDX010000122.1 GCA_031264465.1 Deltaproteobacteria bacterium
TAACATAGTGATTTATTTTGCTTTAATTTATAAAAATCCTCCGGGGCATTATTTATTACGAATCAGCTACTCTACCAACTGAGTTACTCCGGCCTGTTTTTTTTGCTGATCACGCCCGCACTTTCGGGCTGAAAGGCTTAATACAGCTTTTGCGGCCCGATATCAACCTTTTTGCTTGAACAAACGTTTGCGCAAATAGCCGAACGCTCCCAGGCGGCGCCAATCAAGGAAGCGCCGCAAGGCTTTTCTTTCCTTGGAAGGGAGTTGTCGCAGGAAAAGCCGGTCGAGGTCCGCCGTCAGGCTGGACATTTTTTCAAAAACATCCTGGCCCCAAGGGCACAGCCGGTAATACTTCCAGTACTGGATGCACGAATTGCTCCATTTGGCCCAGGGCTTGCGGCTGGTAATGTGCACTATTTTTCCCGCGAAATGGCTGTCATCAAGCCACTCCCGCTCGGATATGCCGGTAAAATAGTTAAATTTTTCGCCCAAATACAGCACGTTGTAATTCAGATCCCTGGCCATGACGTTAAGGATGTCCTGGTCGCCAAACGTTGGAACTTTAGGCCGTCCGGCCAAATCTTTGGCGTATTGTTCCAGTAAAGCGTGGTTGGCTCTTAACCAGGCCAAGTTCAACAACAAAACGCCGGCATTGAAATATTTGCCCTGTTCGCACTCTATTTCACGAATATGCTTCAAAATGCCACCGTCCGGGACTGCGGCGCACATGAAACCGGAAATCTCCAGTTCGTACATTTCCGCGATGTCCAGGTTGCAGATGATGTCGCAGTCAAGGTAGATAACTTTGTCCAAATCGAGCAGGCGGTGCAGGTAAAGCCTATAGAAAGTTCCCGGCCCCAGCTTTTTCAAAAAAGGTTTGACCGGGCCAAGGTCAAGCTGTGAAGCGTCATAATAAACAACTTGCGCGCCGTACTTTTCAGCCACACTGTTCAAGTTCTTTTTATGCTCCGCAGTTGTGCCTTGGGACACGATATGAAAGCACACCCTGGATTTGGTATTTTCCAGTACGGACAGCATGGTGACGCCGGCATGTATGTGATACGCCCCGTTAGCGTCAAAAAAACATAGCGCTATGTTGATCACGACGCGCTCCCTTTTTGATCTGTCTTCAGCCAAGTTGTTTGTCTGCCTTGCGGGCCGGTAAAAGTCAAGTTGGCTTCTAATATCACGGAAAAAGTTCCGATTTGCCAAAAAATTTGACATTTTTGTTAATATATAACAACACATTGAAAATATTCCCGCTGATAAAAAATCCGGCCGAAATATATATTTCCGGCCCGCCCTTGCCTGGCGGGGCTTTTCGGGCGCGGTCAGGGCGGGGGAGCGCCTAATTTCGATTTTCGCCTTGACACGGAATTTATTTTTGCCTTTAAGTGGTGAAAAGTGGATAAAAGTGGGAAATTGTCCCGTAAGAGGAACCACCTTGAGCGGAGCGTTCCGAAAACCGCGAATATCCACAAGGCAAAACGCTGGAACGGCCATGTATTTCAGAGGAAGATCCTTGCGCAGCCTTGATTCCAAAGGCAGGCTGGTCCTGCCGCCGGAATTCAGGGAAATACTCTTCTCCCGCTCGGCAGACGGGAAGATGGTGCTCACCACTTACGACAACTGCGTGGTGGGCTTCCCTCTGCCCGACTGGCTGGAGTTTGAGGGGCGCCTTATCGGCATCAAAAAAGCGCCGCTCAAGGTTCGCAATTTCAAGCGCCTGGTGCTGGGCGGGGCCGAGGAAATGGCCAGCGACGGCAGCGGGCGCATCCGCCTTTCCAAAGATCATCTGGCTTATGCGGGGATAAGCCGGGAAGCCGTGCTCATGGGGTACGGGACGCACTTCGAGCTCTGGCAGCCCGGGCGCCTGGACACGGCCATCAGCAGCGACAATTTTGACGATGTTGCCGAGCATTTCGGCGACGATTTTGAGTTTGACCTTTAGGGCATTTTCCGGGGCCTGCCGGGCTTTTTCCCGGTACGGAGCATTTTCATGAATACCGACACAGCCAGAACCAGCCGCTTTGACGGCAGCACCGCCCAAGGCGATCTGCCGGATTTCGCGTCCATTCACACCCCGGTCATGCTGGCCGAGGTGCTGGCAGCGCTTTTGCCGGAGCGGGACGAACAGGGCGCCAGCCGCCCGCTGCGTTTTCTGGATGGCACGCTGGGCCTGGCCGGACACGCCTCGGCCCTGCTGGAACAGGCGGACGCCCGGGGCCTCAAGGCCGAACTCCTGGGCCTGGACCGCGATGCCGCGGCCCAAAGCTTGGCGGCCAAGCGGCTGGAGCCCTTCGGCGGGGCGGCGCGCCTGCGCCAGTCGGCTTTTGCCGATTTTCCCGCCGCCCTGGACGAACTGGGCTGGGATCTTTTGGATGGAGCCCTGCTGGACCTGGGCGTTTCCTCCCTGCAACTGGACAGCCCGGAGCGCGGCTTCAGCTTTTTGCACGACGGCCCGCTGGACATGCGCATGGACCCTCAGAGCGGGGCCGAAAGCGCGTCCGCCCTGGTCAACCGCGCCCCGGTGGCCAGGCTTAAGGAAATTATCGAACAGTACGGCGAGGAGCCGCAGGCCGGGCGCATCGCCCGGGCCATCGACGACGCCCGGGCCGAGCGCCCCATCGGCAGCACCGCCGAACTGGCCGCCATTGTCGAGCGGGCCTACCCGCCCAAGTGGCGGGCCACGGCGCGCAACCACCCGGCCACCCGCACTTTCCAGGCCCTGCGCCTGGCCGTGAACGACGAGCTCGGCCAACTGCGCCTTTTCCTGGAGCGCATCGTACCGCGCCTGCGTCCGGGCGGGCGGCTGGCGGTAATCAGTTTTCACTCCCTGGAAGACCGGCTGGTAAAGCATTTTTTCCGCACCGCGGCCAGCGGCTGCCTGTGTCCGCCGCACCTGGCCGTGACCATGGAACAATGCCGCTGCGGCCATCAGGCTTCGCTGCGCCTGGTAACCCGCAAGGCTCTGGAGCCTTCGGAAGCGGAAGCGCGGCGCAACGGGCGGGCCCGCAGCGCCAGGCTGCGGGTGGCCGAACGCATTGCAGGCGCCTTCAGCCTGCCGGCCCTTTCGGAAGATTTGTTTGCCGACGCCGGCGATTTCGCTGCCGCCAAAGGACGCGGCCGGCGTGACGCTTACGGGCGGGGCCGCAAAGGCGGCCCCGGCTCCGGCAGAGCCGGCGGGTCCGCCGGAGCCGGGGGAGGCTGGCGATGAAACGCCTGTGGTTTTACGGAATAATGCTCTCGCTCCTGGCGAATTTCGGGCTGGCTCTGAGCCTGGTTTGGGCCAACACCCAGCGCACCGGTCTGGGCTATGAGCTGCGCAGGCAGCAGCAGGCGATAACCGAGCTGGCCGACCTCAATTCCAAGCTGGAAATCGAACGCGACCACCTGCTTTCGCCCTATACCCTGGATCGCAAGGCCGCCGAACTTGGCTTGCGCGGCGCCCGGCCCGGCCAGAAACGGTTCATGCGCTGGAGCGCAACAGAGAAGTGATGCCATGAAGGCTTTAGTCAACAAAAACAAAATGGACGCCCAGGGCTCCGAAAACCGTTCGGATCGCAACTCCGGCCGCCGCTCGGGCCATTGTGCTCAGGCGGAGCGGGGAGTGAAGGACGCCCGGACCTCGCGGCCCAACTGGGGCGGCGGCCCTGGCTCCGGCTCCAGAAGGCCAGGCAACCGGCGTGAGGAAGCTGAAAAAAAGCCCGCCCAGCCCAGAGATTGGGGCAAAGTGGCCCTGAAAGTCGTGGCGTTAGGCCTGCTGGCCGCCTGGGGCGCGCTCTGGAGCCGTTTTTTCGTGCTCCAGCTGATCGAAGGGCCGGAATACGCGGCCCGGGCGCGCGGGCCGCACATCACGGCCGAAACCATCCACGGCAAGCGCGGCAGCATCCTGGACCGTAACGGGAACGTGCTGGCCACCACCATCGAAAGCTATTCCCTGTCCGCCCGGCCTTCGGAAATTGACGACCTGCGCGGCACTTGCGACTTTCTGGCCAAAGTGCTGAACTCCTCTTCGGAAAAACTCCAGCGCTCGCTGCAAGACAAGCGCGGGTTCACCTGGGTGGCCCGGCAGATTTCCGACCGCGACGCCAGGATCATCCTGACGGCCGACCGGCCCGGCCTTTACCTGCAAAAGGAATATGAGCGCGTTTATCCTTACAAGCATCTGGCCGGACAATTACTGGGCTTTGTCGGCATAGACAACAAGGGACTGGACGGGCTGGAGGCGGCTTTCGAAGAACGCCTTTCCGGCCAGGAACTGCGCAAAATCGTGCAGCGCGACGGGCACGGCGCCCGGCTCTATCTGGACGGGCGCGAAGAGGCCGACGACCTTTCCGGCCAGGATTTGCGCCTTTCCATCGACGTGCAAATCCAGTATTTCGCCGAGTCGGCCCTGGCCCGCACCGTACGGGAAAACGACGCGGCCTGGGGCGGCTGCCTGGTGGTGGACGTGCCTTCGGGCGATATCCTGGCCTGGGCCCAGTACCCGTTTTTCAACCCCAACGCCTACAACCGGCACTCGGAAAGCGTGCGCCGCAACCGCCTGGCCCTGGACGCCCTGGAGCAGGGCTCTACCGTAAAGCCCTTTGTCGTGGCCGCCGGCCTGCAGGAAAAGAAAATTACCCGCGAGCAGATTTTCTTTTGCGAAAACGGCAAATGGCAAATTTACAAGCACGTGGTCAAAGACACCCGTCCGCACGGCAACCTGAGCGTCGAACAAATTTTGCGCTATTCCAGCAACATCGGGGCCGGCAAAATCGGCCTGACGCTGGGCGCGCCAGCTTACGGCGGCTATTTGCACTCCCTCGGCTTCGGGCGGCGCACCGGGCTCCCCCTGTTGGCGGAAAGCCCCGGTATCCTGCGCAGCCCGGCCAAATGGCCGGAAAACGACCTGATCGCCGCTTCTTTCGGCCAGAGCTTTTCCGCCACCGGCCTGCAAATGGCCCAGGCCTACCTGGTGCTGGCCGGCGGCGGGCGCGAGCGGCCCCTGCAGCTTGTCATGGACCAGGCCACGCGCCGGCCGGCGGCCGCGCGGCAAATTTTCCGGCCCGAAGTGAACGCCGAAGTCCTCAGCATGCTCAAGTCCGTGGTCCAGTCCGATGACGGCGGCGGCCGGCAGGCCCGCATTGCCGGGCTGGAAATCGGCGGCAAGACCGGTACGGCCCAAAAGGCCGACAAGGGCATTTACGGCGAAAAGCGCACCGCCTCGTTCGTGGGCATGGTGCCGGCCGAAAAGCCGCGCTACCTGGTGCTGGTAATCGTGGACGAGCCGAAAAAGAGCGTTTACGGCGCCTCCGTGGCCGCGCCGGCCTTCCGCGAAGTGCTGCGCGATACCCTGGCCTACAACAGCCTCTCGCCGGAAGAAGCCGCCACCATGTTCGCGGGCGGCAGCCGCGGCAGCGACGTTTCCGGTGACGCTTTCGATATTTTGTCTCTGGATCTGGCCTCTTACGCCCAGGCCCGCGCCAAGCAGGACGCGGACAGCAAAACCATGGCCCGCCTGGGCCGTACCGCTCAAGCCGGTTCCGGGCCGGGCAGCGGCGCGGGCGCCGAGCCGGGCTCAAGTCTGCGCCTGCCGGTGCAAAGCTCCGCCGAGCCCAGGACGGACTTGGCCGAACTGGTGCCGGACGTGCGCGGCATGAGCGTACGCGGCGCGGTGGAACTGTTCGCCCACAAGGGAATTATGCCTGTGTTGCAAGGGCAGGGCGGCACCGTGGTGCGCCAGAGCCCGCCCCCCGGTTCGGAATGGCCGGAACAATCTGAACAGCCGGGCGTGGAATATGTGCTCTGGCTGGAGGAGAATGTATTATGAACGTTGACGGCCTTTCTTTGGCAACCTTGGACTCCCTGGCCGAAAGGCTCCGCAACCGGTCCCTGCCGGCGCTGCGCGTCCATTCCGGCCAAGTGCGGGCCGGCGATGTGTTCGTGGCCCTGCCGCCCAACCGGCCCGGCGAAAAGGGCGGCCTGGATTTCCTGGAGCAAGTGCTCGCGGCCGGCGCGGGCGCGCTGGTCTGCGCCGAAGCCGAGGCCGACAGGGCGAAGAGCCGGATCGCCGCCGCCCGCAAAAATATCGAACTCTGCCCGGTGCCGGACGTGCGCGCCGCTCTGGGCGCCTTGGCCGGAGCCTGGCACGGCACGGAGCATTACCGTCCCACCCTGGTGGGCGTTACCGGCACCAACGGCAAGACCACCGGGGCCTACCTGCTGGAATGCCTGTTCCAGGCCGCCGGGCGCAAAGTCGGGGTGCTGGGCACCATTTCCTACCGCTGGCCCGGCTTTTCTCAGGAAGCGCCCCTGACCACTCCCACCTGCCTGGATTTACACGCCTTGCTGGCGCAAATGCAGGCAGCCGGCACGGACACGGTGATCATGGAGGTCTCCTCCCACGCCCTGGCCCAGAACCGTGTGGCCGGGCTGCATTTCACCGCCGCCTCCTTCAGCAACCTGACCCAGGACCACCTGGACTACCATAAGGACATGGAGGACTACTACCAGTGCAAGGCCCGGCTGTTCCGGCCGCCCTTCGAGGCCCCGGAGCGGGATAAAGCCCGCGCGATCAACATCAACTCCTCTTACGGCCTGCGCCTGATGCGGGAGAGCCTCTCTTGCCCCGGCCGCAATATCGCCTACGGCATCGTGAACAAGGGCGACGCGGCCGCCGTGGAGCTGTTCGGGAACCTTGAGCCCCAACAGAAGCTTGAGGCGGAACTGGCCGGCATCAGCCCCCAGGGCATTCACCTGCGCCACAAGTTTGCCGGGCAGGAGTGGGAAATCCGCTCCCCCCTGGCCGGGGTGTTCAACGCCGCCAACCTCCTGGGCGCCCAGGCCACGGCCCTGGGCCTGGGCCTGGAGCCGCGCGACCTGACCGTGCTGGAAACCTTCAGCGGCGTGCCGGGCCGCCTGGAGCGGATTACGGGAGCGGACGGCAAGCCGGCCAGGCTGGATGTTTTTGTCGATTACGCCCATACGCCGGACGCCCTGGTGAACGCCATCACCGGCCTGCGCGACGCCGGCTTCAAGCGCGTTATCGCCCTGTTCGGCTGCGGCGGCGACCGCGACCGCACGAAAAGGCCGAAAATGGGCGCGGCCGTCTGCAAGTATGCCGACGTGGCCGTGCTCACCTCCGACAACCCGCGTACTGAAGACCCGCGCGCCATCATGGACGATGTGGTCCCCGGCATGCAGGGCTGCCCGGAAACCTACCGGGAAGTGGACCGCAAAAAGGCCACGGAGTTGGCCATCAGCCTGATGAAGCCGGGCGACGCCCTGCTGGTGGCCGGCAAGGGCCACGAAAATTATCAAATCCTCGGCAAGGAAAAAATCCATTACAGCGACCAGGAAGTGGTCCGGGAGATTCTGGGGGTGAAACCATGATGACTCTGGAAGAAATGAACGTCTGCCTGGGGGCGGACATCCGCACGCATTTGCCCGGCCATATGGCCGGTAAAGCGCCGGTCTCGTTCTGCCACGACAGCCGCGCCGTGGAGCCGGGGAGCCTGTTCGTCTGCCTGCCGGGCGAACGGGTGGACGGGCACGACTTCGCGGCCCAGGCCGCGGCCCGGGGCGCCCTGGCCATTATCGCCGAGCGCGACCCCTTTGCCGGAGCGGAACCGCCTTTGCCGGTAATCCGCGTGGAAAACAGCCGCCAGGCCCTCCTGGAACTGGCCGAGTTCTGGCGCGGCCGCACCCGGGCCAGAGTGGTGGGCGTTACCGGCACGGCCGGCAAGACCTCGGTCAAGGAAGTGCTGGCCGCGGCGCTCGCCAGGCACGGCAAAACCGCCAAGAATTTTTTGAACATGAACAGCCAGATCGGTCTGTCCATCAGCATTCTCAACGCGCCGCTGGACGCGGATTACTGGGTGATGGAAGCCGGCATCAGCGAAGAGCGCGACATGGACGAACTGGGGCGGGTGCTGCGCCCGGACCTGGCCGTTATCGTCAACGTCGGGCAATGCCACCTGAGCGGCCTGGGCGGCAAGGGCGTGGCCTACCACAAAGCCCGCCTTCTGGCCTACCTGACCAAGGGCGGCCGGGCGCTGGTCAATGCCGACTACCCGGAACTGGTGAGCGAATGCCGGGTCTATCCGGCGGAACTGAAGCTCTTTTCCAGCAAGCGGGCCAGCGCCGACTATTTTGTCTCTTACAAAGGCCCGGCTTCCGCCGCCACCGGCCGCTACCTCATTCACGCGAGCGACGGCAGCGGCGCGGCCGCCGGCCGGAGTGAAGATTTTGAAGTAATCGCGCCTTTCCGGGGTTCTTTCGGGTCGGAAAACGTGGCCGCCGTGGCCGGGGCCGCGCACCTGCTGGGCCTTTCCCGGGAAGATCTCGCGGCCGGCCTGGCCGGCGCGGACATGCCGCGCCAGCGCTTCAGTTGCCAGTTTTTTCACAACCTGGCCGTCATTGACGACAGCTACAACTCCAACCCGCTCTCCGCGCCGCTCATGGTCGAGAGCGCGGCTGAAATGGCCCGGGAAAAGAAGCTGCCGCTCATTTTAGTCATGGGCGAAATGCTTGAGCTCGGCGACATCGCCTGCGACATGCACCGGCAACTGGCCAAGACCATGGCCGAGGCCGGGGCGGCGGCGGTGCTCTGGAAGGGCGGGCAGGAAAAAGCCGTTTGGGACGGCCTGAGGGAAGGCGGCTTTGCCGGCGACTTCCGCGTGGTGCAGGACGAGAGCGCTTTCCGCGAGGGCATGGGCGAGCTGTTCAAAAAGCGCGGCAAGTCCGGCGTGGTGTTGTTCAAGGGTTCGCGCGGCACCCGCCTGGACCCGTTTGTGGAAATTTTTCAAAAGGAATTCTGTCCCGCGCAGGAATAGCGCGGGCCGGGCGCACTAACAGGCAACCTCAAGGCCGGGCATGTTTTATCATCTGCTGGTACCGCTTAGCGAATACTTTACCGTTTTCAATGTATTTAGGTACATCACTTTCCGCTCGGTCTGGGCTCTGCTCACGGCTCTGCTCGTCGCCATCGTGCTGGGGCCGCGCTTCATCAGTATGCTGCGGCGCCTCAAGTTCGGGCAGCCCATCCTGGAATACGTGGAGGCGCACAAGCAAAAGGCCGGCACCCCCACCATGGGCGGCCTCCTGATCGCCTTTTCCCTGGGCCTGAGCGTGCTGCTCTGGGGCAACCTCGCCAACCCCTATACCTGGCTGTGCCTTCTGGTGTTCTTCGGCTTCGGCCTGGTGGGTTTTGCCGACGACTGGATGAAAATCCGGCGCAAGAACAACAAGGGCATCAGCGGCAAGCAGAAGCTGGCCGGGCAGATTGTCGTGGCCTCCGCCGCCGTGCTTCTCCTGATCGCCTGCACCGACTACGGCACGGAATTCATCCTGCCGTTCTTCAAGCAGAAGGAAGCGGTGCTGCTGTTCAATATCGACCCGGTCACCCAACTGGCTTTTCCCTTTGTCGAATACCGCCCGGCCCCCATCGACATAGGCTGGTTTTATCTGCCCTTCGCGGTGCTGGTGCTGGTGAGCTGCTCCAACGGAGTCAACCTCACCGACGGCCTGGACGGCCTGGCCATAGGCCCCACGGTGGTGGCCGGAGTGTGTTTCGCCATTTTCATTTACGTGGCCGGGCATATGAACATCGCGGGCTACCTGCAGGTGGCCTTTGTGCCCGGCGTGGGCGAGGTCACGGTATTTTGCGGCGCCTTTATCGGGGCCGGGCTGGGTTTTTTGTGGTTCAACGCCTACCCGGCCCAAGTGTTCATGGGCGACGTGGGCTCGCTCCCGCTGGGCGGCACGCTGGGCTTCATGGCCGTGCTCTGCAAGCAGGAGCTGATTCTCCTGGTGGTGGGTGGGTTGTTCGTGGCGGAGAGCCTGTCGGTAATCCTCCAGGTCGGTTTTTTCCGGATGAGCGGCGGCAAGCGCATTTTCCGCATGGCTCCGCTGCATCATCATTTTGAACTCAAGGGCGTGCCGGAATCGAAAATCATCATCCGTTTCTGGATCACGGCCATCCTTTTGGGATTGGCTTCGCTTTCCGTACTGAAACTGCGATAGACTGGAACGAAAAATGACTCTGCAAACCGAATTGATTAAAAACGGCCAGTTGGCCGTGGTAATAGGCGCCGCCGCCTCCGGCTTGGCCTCGGCCCGCCTGCTCGCGCTGCTGGGCGCGCAGGTGCGCGTGCTGGACAAAAAAGGCGCCTACAGCCAGGAGTTCGCCGCCGCCGCCAAAGACGGCGGCTGGGAACTGCGCTCGGGCGAACACGTTCCGGCCGACTTTCTGGGCGCCGCCCTGGTGGTGCCCAGCCCCGGCGTGCCGGTAAAGGTTTTTGAACCGCTCCTGGTCCGGGCCGGCAATCCCCGCTGGGTGTCCGAACTGGAGTTGGCCTCGCGCTTCGCCTCCGACCGGGGCGAGCGCATTATCGCCATCACCGGCACCAGCGGCAAGACCACCACCACCAGCCTCATCGCCGCCATGCTCCAGGAAGCCGGCAAAGGGGTCTTCCTGGGCGGCAATATAGGCACTCCCCTGGCCGACTACGTGCTCCGGCGTGAAAGCGGCCGCCTGCGGCCGGTGGATTTCCTGGTGCTGGAAGTGAGCAGTTTTCAACTCCAGGGCAGCAGGACTTTCCACCCCGAGGTGGGGCTCCTGCTCAACCTTTCCGAAAATCACCTGGACCAGCATAAAGACATGGCCGAATACATCGAGGCCAAATTCGCCCTGTTCCGTAACCAGGAAAGCATGGATCTCGCCATTTTCGGCGACGAGCCGCCCATCCATAAGGAGATCAAGGCGCGCTCCTGCCGGGGCCAGGTGGAGTTTTTTCACGATGCCGGCAATTTCAAAAAATCGCGCCTGCTGGGCCGGCATAACCGTCTGAATATGGAAGCGGCCTGGCTGGCCGTGCGGCGCTTCGGCGCCACCTTGGAGCAGGCCCGGCAGGCGGCCGAAAATTTCGCGCCCCTGCCGCACCGCCTGGAAAGCGTGGCGGAAATAGACGGCGTCACCTATGTGAACGACTCCAAATGCACCACCGTGGCCGCGCTGCGCGTGGCTTTGGAAAGTTTTATAACGGAAGAGGGCCTTAGGCCGGTGCTGCTCCTGGCCGGCGGCGTGTTCAAGGGGGGCGACCTGGCCGCGCTCCGCCCCTTGCTGGAGCGCGGCGTCAAGGCGGTGGGCCTGTTCGGCGGCAACCGCGACAAATTTGAAGCAGCCTGGCAGGGCGCGGCGCCCGTGAGCCACGACGCGAAACTGGCCGACGCAGTGCGGCGCTTGCGCGTCCTGGCCGCTCCCGGCGACGTGGTGCTGCTGGCCCCGGCCACTTCCAGCTACGACCAGTACAACAACTACAAGGAACGAGGCCAGGATTTCATCAATAGCCTGAGGAAGTTGGGATGAACCAGGGAGCCGGGAACAGAACCAGCCTGGACGGGCGTTTTGTGCGTGAGCGTGAATGTTCGCTCCGGCTGGCGGCCCGGGCCGGCGCCCGGAAGCAGGGGAAACCGGACTGGCTCTTGTTGGGGTTGGCCTTGGCCCTGCTCGGCATCGGTCTGACCATGGTGCTTTCCTCCAGCGGGGTGGCGGCCATGCGCCTGCACGGCGACCCGTACCACTTTTTCCGCCGCCAGCTTCTGTTCAGCGGCCTGGGGCTGCTCTGCCTGCTCGCGGCCTGCAAGTTCCCGCGCCTCAAGCTTGAAAAAATGCAATACCTTCTGCTCTTCGGCTGCATCGCCATGCTGCTGCTGGTGTTTTCGCCCCTGGGCGTATCCGTCAACGGGGCGCGGCGCTGGATCAGCCTCGGCTTTATCCGCTTGCAGCCCATGGAGTTCGTCAAGATTGCCCTGGTCATTTACCTGGCCTTCTTCCTGAGCACCAAGCAGCATATCATCAAGACTTTCAGCCGCGGCATCATCCCGCCTTTCCTGATTACCGGGCTACTTTGCCTGCTGCTCTTGGCCCAGCCCGACTTCGGCGGGGCCACCGTGCTCACGGCGCTGCTCTTTTTCATGTGTCTGGTGGGCGGCACCCGCCTGCTTTACCTGGCCTTTTCCGCGCTCCTGGCCGGCGGGGCGGCCACGCTCCTGGTAATCATGGAGCCTTACCGCTTCAAACGCCTTACCGGCTTCATGGACCCGTTCGCCGACCCGCAAGGCGGCGGCTACCAACTGGTGCAATCGTTCTACGCCATGGGTTCGGGCGGGCTTACCGGCACAGGCCTGGGCGCGGGGCGGCAAAAACTGTTCTACCTGCCCGAAGCGCACACGGATTTCATCGTGGCCGTGCTGGGCGAGGAAGCGGGCTTTATCGGCATCACCCTGGTGTTTATTTTGATGGCGCTCCTCATCTGGCGCGGCCTGCGCATCGCCCTGGCCCAGCCCGACCTGCGCGGGCGCCTGACCGCTTTCGGGCTTACCCTGGTGCTGGCCCTGCCCATGCTCCTGAACATGGCCGTGGTCAGCGGCACGGTACCCTCCAAGGGAGTGCCCATGCCCTTCTTCAGCTACGGCGGCACCGCGCTGCTCAGTTCGCTGATCTGCGTCGGCATTCTGCTCAATTATTCGCGCAATACCGTCCCGGCCCGCGCCGCCGCGCCAAAAGACGGAGGCGCGGCCGGGCGGGGTGGTCAACCTGACTTCAGCGGGCCGGAATCCGGGGGGTTGAGTCATGCGTAAAGTCGTCCTGACCACCGGCGGCACCGGCGGCCATATTTTTCCAGCCCTGGCCGTGGCGGAAGAGCTGCGCCGCCGCTTTCCGGCCATCGAACTGCTCTTCGTCGGCGGCGAATACGGCCCGGAAAGCAAGCTGGCCGCCCAGGCCGGACTGGCTTACCTGGGGCTGCCGGTGCGCGGTTTTCTGGGGCGCGGGGTAAAAGCCGCGGGCGCCGCTTTTAGCCTGCTTAAGTCCATCGGCATAGCCCGCAAAAAGCTCAAGGCCTTCGGCCCGGACCTGGTAATCGGCTTTGGCGGCTACGCGGCCGCGGCCAGCCTGGCGGCGGCGCGCCTGCTTGCTCTTCCCTGCATGATCCACGAGCAGAACAGCCTGCCCGGGCTGGCCAACCGCCTGGCCGGACGCTTTGCCGCCCGGGTGTGCATTTCCCTGCCGGACGCGGCCGCCTGGTTCAAGGCGGAAAAAGTGATGCTCACCGGCAACCCGGTGCGCGCAAGCATCAGCCGCGCCTGCTCCGCCAAACAGGCCCCGGCGCGGCCGGTTGGTCCAATATCCGGCCAAGTATCCGTACAGCCCGCCGGCACGCGCCGCCTGCTGGTGCTGGGCGGCAGCCAGGGCGCCCGGGCCGTTAACAGCGCCGTGCTGGAAGATTTGCCCGCCCTCATGCGGGACGGCGTGAGCCTGCGCTTGCAGACCGGGGCGGCCGACTACGAACGGGTGGCGGCCGAAATAAAAAAATACGACCCTGATATGCCCGCCTGCCTGCCCGAGGTGAGCCCGTTCATCTATGACATGGCCGAGGCCTACGGCTGGGCCGACCTGGTCCTGTGCCGGGCCGGGGCCACCACCGTGGCCGAACTGGCCGTGGCCGGGCTGCCGGCGGTGCTCGTGCCCTTCCCGCAGGCCACGCACAACCATCAACTGCATAACGCCCGGCAGGTGGAAAGCCTGGGCGCGGCTCTGGTGCTGGAACAAAAGGACCTCACCCCCGGTTTGGCGGCCGCCACCATCGCCGGTTTGTTCGACGACCCGGCCAGGCTGGAAGCCATGGCCCGGGCGGCCCTGGCCCTGGCCCGGCCGGACGCGGCCGCCCGGGTGGTGGACGAAGCCGCGCGCCTGATCGAAAAAAAACCATAGAGCTTTAGTTGATAAGTACCAGGATTTCACCCAGGTTAAAGGAGCGATAAGTGCAAAGAATCAGCAAGGTACACATGGTGGGCATCGGCGGCGCCGGCATGAGCGGCATCGCCGAGGTGCTGCACAACCTGGGCTACACGGTGGCCGGCTCGGACGCGGCGGAAAACGCGGCGGTGCGCCGCTTGCGCGGGCTGGGCGTCAACGTGCATGTCGGCCACGACGCGGCCAACCTGGACGACGACGTGAACGTGGTGGTGCGCTCCACGGCCATTGCCGACGACAACGACGAACTGGCGGCCGCCCGCGAGCGCGGCATCTCCATCATCCCCCGGGCCGAAATGCTGGCCGAACTGATGCGTCTGCGCAAGAGCATCGCCATTGCCGGCACCCACGGCAAAACCACCACCACCTCGCTCACGGCCACCATTTTTGAGGAAGCCGGCTTCGACCCCACGGTGATCATCGGCGGCAAGCTCAACGCATACGGCACCAACGCCCGCCTCGGCACCGGCGACTACCTCATCGCCGAGGCCGACGAATCGGACGGCTCCTTCCTCTGCCTGTTGCCGATAATGAACGTGGTCACCAACATAGACCTGGACCACGCCGACCATTATCCCAGCTTGGCTAGCATTGACGAGGCTTTTTTGGCCTTCATGAACAACGTGCCCTTTTACGGCGTGAACGTGGTCTGCGGCGACGACCCGGGCGTGCGCCGCGTCATCCACCGGGTCAAACGCCCGCTCCTGACCTACGGCTTCGGCGCCGGCAACGATCTTACGGCCGAAATCCTAAGCCTGGGCGAGAGCAGCGTCTTCAACGTCCGCCTCAAGGGCTGCCGCCTCGGGCAGGTGGAACTGAACCAGCCGGGCAAGCACAACGTTCTCAATGCCCTGGCCGCCATCGGCGTGGCCATGCAAGCCCAGATTCCAGCCCCGGTGTGCATGGCGGGCCTGCGTAAGTTCAACGGGGTGGGGCGGCGTTTCGAGCGCAAGGGCCTGAAAAACGACGTGCTGGTCGTGGACGATTACGCCCACCACCCGGCGGAAATCAAAGCCACCCTCGCCACGGCGCGCCAGTGCTTCCCGCTACGGCGTTTGGTGGTGGCGTTCCAGCCGCACCGCTTCAGCCGCACCCAGGCCCTGTTCGGCGACTTCTGCAAGGCGTTCGGCGACGCCGACGAACTGCTGCTCACGGAAATTTATCCGGCTTCGGAAGCGCCCATTCCCGGCGTGAGCGGCCAGAGCCTGGCCCAGGGCATCAAGCAGGTCTCCAAGACCAGCGTGACCTATTTTGAAGGATTCGGCGACATGCTGGCCGCGCTGCCGGATATCCTCAAGCCCGGCGACCTGTTCATCACCATGGGCGCCGGCTCCATCTGGAGCGTCGGGCAAAACTGGCTGGACCAGACAAATTAACGGCAAGCGGCAAAACGGAAGTTGGACATGAACAGGATCCGGATCAGCAAAGCGCCATCCCTGGCGGAACTCACCAGCATCGGGCTGGGCGGCAAGGCCTTGGCCGAAGTGCTGGTGGAAGACGCGCCCGCTCTGGAGCGGCTGCCGGAAGTCTTGCGCCGCTTGGGCGGCCGGCCGGTTATGCTGGGCCGGGGCAGCAATATTCTGGCCCGCGAGGGTGAGCTCCCGCTGCTGCTGGTCCGCCTGGGCCGGGGTTTCACGGCGGCCGAGCCCAGGTTCCTGGGTTTGGAAGAGGGCGGCGCGGCCGGGGTATTCGCAGTTCCGGCGGCCATGCCGCTGCCGGCGCTGGTGGCAAAACTCTGCCGGGGCGGCTGGTCCGGCCTGCAGGGTCTGGCCGGCATTCCCGGCTCCGTGGGCGGGGCCGTAGCCATGAACGCCGGTTCCTTCGGCATGGACATGAAAGGATGCCTCAAGGGGGTGAGTTTTTTTTCGGCCCGGCGCGGCTTTTTTACCCGCCAGGCCGCCGAACTGGAAATCGGCTACCGGCATTTTGCCGTGCCCGGCCTTGCGGAGGACTCCGACGATTTCTGGCTGGTCACGGGCGCGCTGCTGAACTGCCGCAAACAGGCGCTGGAGGCGCCTGCGGCCCGGCCCGCCGCTCTGGCGGCCGAGCTTGAAGAATTCCGCCGCCGTAAGGCCCGCACCCAGCCGGTGGGCGAGCGCAGCGCCGGTTGCGTGTTCAAGAACCCGGCTCTCGCTCCGGCCGGACGCCTGCTGGAAGAGGCCGGCTTCAAGGGGCGGGCGCTGGGCGGCATGGCTTTTTCCGGGCGGCACGCCAATTTTTTGGTGAACACCGGCAGCGGCCGCTCCGCCGAAGCCTTTGCCCTGATCGAAGCCGCCCGCGCGGCTGTAAAAACGCGGTCCGGGGTCGAGTTGGAACTGGAGGTGCGGGTATGGGAATGAAAGAGTTTTCCACCAGCGCCAAGGAAAAGGAAATGCTGTTCGGCCAATCTGGACGCGGGGGCGGCAAGGGCAAGACCAACCGCTACCAGGAAGAGAAAAAGCCGGGCGGACCCAAGCTGTACAAACTACCCAAACTCAAGTTCGGCGCCTTTTTCCGCTGGGCCGGCGGCTTGGTTTTGGGCCTGGCTTTCTTCTTCGGCTTCGGCCTCGGGCTGGTGCATACCTACAATTTCTTTATCACAAATGCATATTTTGGTTTAAAATCTATTGAAATTAGTGGCAATAACAGGTTAAAGTCTAGAGAAGTTATAGATATTCTCGAGCTTGATTACGGCAAAAACGTTCTCGCCGTGTCCATAGAGGCCATGGAAGCCGCGCTGGCGCGCAATCCCTGGGTTGAGGGATTGTCGGTAAAGCGTATTCTTCCGGACCGGTTTGAAGTGGCCGTCCGGGAGCGCCAGCCCCGCTACTGGGTGAACCGCAACGGTATTTTGTACTACGCGGACGCTTTCGGGGCGCCCATCATGCCGGTTACGGCGGGCGGCTTTTCCTCGTTCCCGGCTCTGGAAATAGAGGCGGGAGCGGAGCATTTGGCCCCGCGCCTGCCGGAGCTGGTGCGGAGCCTGGCCGAGGCCGAACTGCCGCTGGATATCGCTTCTTCGGCCTGGTTGCGCCTCTCGGCTGCGGGAGCGCTGGAACTCAGGCCGTCTTCCCGTCTCCGGGTGGTGATCGGGCTGGAGGGCTGGGAGCGGAACCTGCAACACCTGGATCGGGTGCTGGAAGACTTGTCCCGTCGGGGTGAACTCAGGCAGGCCGCGGAAATACGGGCCGATGGAAACAACGTTTGGGTAGCCGGAAAAGCGGCAATATAAAAATTGAAACCCGTCGGGAGCTGTTTCTGAATTGGGAAACGGCCCTTGGGGATTGTTTGTAATGACGGAGGAAGCGGATGGCTAGAAATGAACTTGTGGTCGGCCTGGATGTGGGCACTACCAAAATTTGCGCGGTGGTGGGCGAACCCACGCCGGACGGGGTGGATATTGTCGGCATCGGCACCTGTCCTTCCACCGGCCTGCGCAAGGGCGTGGTGGTGAGCATCGACAGCACGGTCAACTCCATCAGAAAGGCGCTGCAGGAAGCCGAGCTCATGGCCGGGTGCGAAATCCGCTCCGTCTACGCCGGCATCGCGGGCAGCCATATCAAGGGGTTCAACAGCCACGGCGTCATTGCCGTCAAGAATAGCGAAATGGTCACCGCCAAGGATGTGGAGCGCGCCATGGACGCGGCCAAGGCCGTGGCCATCCCGCTGGACCGCGAAGTGCTGCACACCCTGCCGCAGGAATTCATCATCGACGACCAGCGCGGCATTTCCGACCCGCTGGGCATGAGCGGCGTTCGGCTGGAAGTGAAAGTGCATATCGTCACCGGCGCGGTGGTCAGCGCCCAGAACATCGTGCGCTGCTGCCACCGTAGCGGCCTTGACGTTTCCGACATCGTGCTGGAATCGCTGGCTTCGGCCAAGGCCGTGCTCACCGAGGAAGAGCGCGAGCTCGGCATCGTGCTGGTGGACCTGGGCGGCGGCACTTCCGACATCGCCGTATTCGCCAACGATGCCATCAAGCATACCGCCGTGCTGGCCCTGGGCGGCCAGAACCTCACCAACGACATCGCCTACGGCTTGCGCACCCCGCTGGCCGGCGCCGAGGCCATCAAGCTCAATTACTCCTGCGCCATGGTCGACCTGGTGCATAACGACGAATACATCGAAGTGCCCGGCGTGGGAGGGCGCGAGCCGCGCCGGCTTTCGCGCCGCATGCTGGCGGAAATTTGCCAGCCGCGCATGGAGGAAATTCTCTCGCTGGTGGACCAGGAACTGGTGCGTTCCGGCTACAAGCACCTGGCCGGGGCCGGCGTGGTCCTGACCGGCGGCACCGCCCTGATCGACGGCTGCCAGGAACTGGCCGAGCAAATTTTCAACCTGCCCGCCCGCATCGGTTACCCGCGCGATGTGGGCGGGCTCAAAGACGTGGTCAACAGTCCCAAATTCGCCACCGCCGTGGGCCTGCTCCGTTACGGGGCGGAAAAGAGCGGCGCGGGCGAGCGGCGTTTCGGCGCCACGGCCGGGGGCGGCGACCCCGCCTCGAGCGGCACCTTCAACAAGGTGCTGGAGCGCATGAAGAAATGGTTCAAGGATGTTTCCTGAACCTTGAGAAATAATGAATGAATAATATTTTTGATCGCAACTTTTAAATCAACAGTGCGGTATCAGGAAGGAGAGGTATATGGAATTTGCAGAACTCTGCCAGGAAGCGATGGCGAAAATTAAAGTTTTCGGCGTGGGCGGCGGCGGCGGCAACGCTGTGAACAACATGGTCAGATCCACTCTGAACAGCGTTCGGTTCGTGGTGGCCAACACCGACATGCAGGCCCTGGGCAACTCGCTGGCCGACATCAAGATCCAGCTCGGGCAAAAGCTCACCAAGGGCCTGGGCGCGGGCGCCAACCCGATGATCGGTTGCGAGGCGGCCCGCGAGAGCATCGCCCAGATTCAGGACTCCATCGGCGAGGCGGACATGGTGTTCGTCACCGCCGGCATGGGCGGCGGCACCGGCACCGGCGCGGCCCCGGTCATCGCCCAGGCCGCCAGGGAAATGGGCGCCCTGACCGTGGGCGTGGTCACCAAGCCGTTCCCGTTTGAAGGCAAGCGCCGCATGATGGCGGCCGAGGCCGGCATTGCCGAGTTGCGCCAGTACGTGGACAGCCTGATTACCATTCCCAACGCCCGCCTGGTGCAACTGGCCCCCAAGAACGCCACGTTCAAGGACATGCTGAAAAAGGCCGACGACGTGCTTTTCCATGCCGTGAAGGGCATTTCCGACCTCCTGATGGTGCCCGGCCTCATCAACCTCGACTTTGCCGACATCAAGGCGGCCATGGGCGAAGCGGGCCTGGCCCTCATGGGCGCGGGCGTGGCCACCGGCGAATCGCGCGCCCGTCAGGCCGCCCTTAACGCCATTACCAGTCCGCTCCTGGAAGACGTGTCCATTGACGGCGCCCGCGGCGTCCTGATCAACGTGACCGGCACTTCCGACATGACCATGGAAGAAGTCAGCGAAGCTTCCGAAATCATCCGCGAAGCCGCCCACGAAGATGCCGTCATCTTTTTCGGCGCGGTGTTCGACGAGGAGGCGGGCGACGAGTTGCGCATCACCGTTATCGCCACCGGCATCGACAATGCCTCGGCCCTGCCCGAGGCGCGCCCGCAAAACCCGGCCAAGGCCGTGGCCGGCCTCAACCGCCAGGCGGCCGCCGGACTGGGCGGCTCCGGCGGGAGCGGCGGAACCGGAATGGGACGCCCCAACGTGGCCTCCACCCCGGTGGAGCGCACCGTGCTGCACCGGGGCGGCTTTCCGGCCGGCGGAGCGAGCGCCTACACCCCCGGCGGCGACCTGAACCTGCCGGCTTACGAGCGCCGCTCCAACCCGAACCTCAGCCTGAGCCTCAAGCCCGTGCAGGCGGCCGGGCACAACCCGGGCGCGGACGAGTTCATCTTTGACGAAGATGATATGGAAATTCCCTCTTTTATCAGAAAGCAGGCGAACTAGAGCGTTTTCAAGATGTAGCTGTCAAGTGAAACCTTCTCCTCTATATGTCGTGGGTCTGGGGCCGGGCAGCGGCGAACTGCTGTCCCCCCAGGCCCTGCACGCTCTTGCATCCTGCCGCGCCGTCGCCGGCTACGGCGCCTACCTCGACCTTTTGCCGCCGGAACTTCTGGAAGGCCGGCGCCTGTTGCGCAGCGGCATGCGCGACGAAATGGAGCGCGCGGGCGCGGCGCTTGATGCGGCTCTGGCCGGCGAACCCACGGCCCTGGTCTGCGGCGGCGACCCGGGCGTTTACGCCCTGGCCGGTCTGGTCTTCGAGCTGGCCGCCGCGCGGGGCTTAAGCGCGGCCGACCCGCCCATTGAAATTTTGCCGGGCATACCGGCCCTGTGCGCCGCCGCCGCTCTCCTCGGCGCGCCCATCGGGCACGATTTCGCCTGTCTGAGCCTGTCGGACCTGCTGACGCCCTGGGAAGTGATCGAAAAGCGGGCGCGCTGCGCCCTGGCCGGCGACTTCGCTCTGGTAATCCACAACCCGCGCTCCGCCGCCCGCGACTGGCAACTGGCCAGGGTGCTCGATCTGGCCAGGGAGGCCAGGGGCGGGGCGGGCCGGCTGGGACTGGTCAAAAACGCCTGCCGGCCCGGGCAGCGGGTGTTGCTGAGTGTGCTGGAGGCCTTTGACCCGGCCTTGGCCGACATGCTTTCCATCCTGTTCGTGGGCAATTCGCAAAGTTTTTTCCTGCCGGACGGGCAGGGCGGGCTTAATTGGGAAAAGGGGGCCAGGCTGGTGACGCCGCGCGGTTATCTGGCCAAGTACGGTTCGGGCACGGGTTGACACGAACCCCCAGTCATGCCAATATTGACAAGGTAATTTGCCCGGTCCGGGCCGGCTGGAGCATTTTCGCTTTTGAGATTGTCGCTTAGGAGTTCCGGTATGCCTAAAGGTTTAATGCTCGCGCTTGCTCTTTTGTTTTGCCTTGCGGCCGTAAGCGCTTTTGCCGCGCCGCCGCCCGACGGCATCACGATGAACAAGACCAAAAACCCGGTGCTGTTCAACCACTCCACCCACGCCGACCTGGCCTGCGGCGATTGCCACCACCCGGTGAAGGTGAAAGAGAAAGACCCGGCCTCCTGCCTGACCGAAGGTTGCCACGCGGAAGCGGACCTGCCCGAACTGCTGGAATTTTATACGGACGGCGAAGATTACCGCCCTTGCTCCACCGCCGGCTGTCACCAGATTTTTGACGCCAAAGACAAGTCCGTGCATTCCTATTATCAGGCCATGCACAAATCCCGGAAGCCCGAATTCGACAGCTGCTACTCTTGCCACGTCAAGACGGCGGGCAAGGACAAGGAACTCAAGCGTCTGCTCAGCAGTTGTTCCAACTCCGTCTGCCACGAGTAACACCGGAGCGGAAATTAACATGCCAGATGATGATATCATTGAACTCACCGAGGTTGTAAAACCGGGCAACATGGCCGGCGGGGGACGGCCCGACTTCGGGGCCGACCTGGACGCCATGTTGAATGAATTTGGGGATGAAAGCGCCGTTCCCCTCCCCAAAGCGTCGCCCGCCGCTCCGCCCGCCGCCCGCACGGCCAAGAGTTTCGGCGAACCGGACGAGTCGGGCCGCCTTGGCGAAAAACCGGCGGACGGCCAGGGGATTAACCCGGACGAAGAACTTGAGCTCCCCGAGCTTTCCGACCTGGACGCCCTGTTGCATGAATTGGGCGTTGACGACGCTCCCTCACCGGCGGCCGGCTCTCCCGCCGCTCCCCCCCAGACTGTTCCCCAGGCTGCGGCCCAAGCCGCGCCCCAACCGGCGGCCATTTCGCCGGACGACGACATAGAAACCCTGATGGCCGGCATGCGCGACGTGCCGGCGGAACCTGCCCGGTCCGCGCCACCCGCGTCACCGGCCGCTCCCGTGCGAGCCGCCGCGCCCGCGCCTGCCGCTACTCCGGCGGCGGTGGCGGCTCCCGCTTCGGCCGCCCCGGCTCCCCCCCGGGTTGCCGCCACGCCGCCTGCGGCTCCGGCCCCGGTTCAGGCTCCGGCCGCCCCCCGGGTTACGGCCGCCGCCACGCCGCTTCAGGCTCCCGCGCCCGCCGCCGCTCCGGTAGCCCCGGCCGCTCCGGCCGCCGTGGGTTCGGCCGATGATATTGATTCCCTGATGGCCGACCTCAACGCCGCCCCGGTAACTCCGGTAACCCCGCCCGTTGCGCCGGCTCCCTCCGTTCAGGCCGCTCCGCCCGCCGCCTCCGGCGAAGACCAGGACATCGCCTCCATTCTGGAAGATGCCGAAGCCGCCCTGCCCGAACCGGCCGAACTGGTTCAGCCCGTTCTGAAACCGGTTGCGGCGGCGCCCCGGGCGTCCGCTCCGGCCGCCCGGCCGGTTGAGCCGGTTGAGCCAATTGAGGATGACGGCATTGATATGAACCAGCTTGACGCCATGTTGGACCAGGTGCTTGCCGCCGCGCCCAAGCCCAGGCCTGCCGCCGCCGCTGCCGTAACCCCGGCCGCGCCGGTAACCCCGATTCCGCCAGTCCCGCCGGTTCCACAGGCCCCGCCGGTCACGCCGCCCACGCTGGAAGACCCGCCGTTGGCGGCCGGCGCGGCCACCGCCCTTCCGATACCGGAGTTTGGCGATATCGACGTGGGCGCCATGCTGGCGGAAGCCGACGCCAAGCAGAGCGTCAAGCCCGCGCCGGTCATTCAGGATGTGGGCGCCATGCTGGCGGAGGCGGAAGCCAAACAGAAGGTCAAGCCGGTCATCACCGCCACCGCCCGGATGGTTCCACCCGCCAAGCCTCGACCCGCCTCGGCCGCTCCCGCACCGGCGGCGCCAGGCCGGCCGGCCGCCGGCGAACTGACGGCGCTCAAGTCCGAAAACGCCGAGTTGCGCAAACAGTTGGACCAGCTCCAGAACAAGCTCTCCGTCCTGCAAGCCGACGCGTTCAAGGATGAAAACCTGGGCCTGCGCAAGCAGTTGGACAAGCTCCAGAGCGAGATGAGCGCTTGGCAGACCAACATGGAAAAATACGCGGCCAAGGCCGCGGCCAAGGTTATCCGCGAGGAAATGGCCGCGCTCCTGCGCGCGGATCTCGAATAGAACGGCAGGAGCCTGACGCGGCCAGGGAGCACGAAGATCATTACGCCGCGTTTTCTTAAAAGAAAAAGGGATGGCTGACCGGTTATTTCTTTTTTCCCGTCCGGCACTTCCTCCAGCGTGGTAGGAGGCCATTCCCCAGGACGGGTTTTTTTACAGGAATGATTATGGATAAGGCACACAAGGACGTTTTGCAGATCACCAAGGAAATCGTGGTAAAATTTGTCGAGGTGGGCAGAATCACCCCGGCCAATTTTGCGGAAAGCTTTCCGGCCATTTATGCGGTCGTGCGGGAAACCCTGGCCGGCGGGCCGGAAACAACTCCCGCTTCCGGCGCACCCGGCTCCAGCGCTCCCGACGCCTTCCTGCTGGCAAGCGCGCCCGGGCGGACCGGGAAATCCTGATTATAACCCTCCTTTCCCAACTTCTTCGGAGTTTTTTTCATGGTAACTTTCGCTGATCTGGAAAACCGGGCCAAAGCCGTGGCCGTGGTAGGGCTGGGCTATGTCGGCCTGCCGCTGGCGGTTGCTTTCGCCCGTAAATTCAAGGTGATCGGTTTCGACATAGCCGGGCCGCGCGTGGCCGAACTCCAGGCCGGCCGGGACCATACCCGGGAAGTGGGCGAAGTCGCGCTGGCCGAGGCCGATCTGGAATTCACCACGGATCCGGCCCGCCTGCGCGAAGCCGCCGTGATCATCGTGGCCGTGCCCACGCCCATCGACAGGCACCACAACCCCGACCTTGCCCCGGTGCGCGCCGCCTCGCGCACCGTCGGCCGCAACCTGGCTCCGGGCGCGGTGGTGGTGTACGAATCCACGGTCTACCCGGGCGTGACCCGCGACGAATGCCGCCCCATTCTGGAGGCGGAATCCGGCCTCCACTGCGGCCGGGACTTTACTTTGGGCTACTCGCCCGAGCGCATCAATCCCGGCGACAAAGTCCATACTTTCGAAAATATCGTCAAAGTGGTTTCCGGCAGCGACGAGCCCACGGCCCGGCTTCTGGAAAAGCTTTACGGCGCGGTGGTCAGGGCCGGCATCCACCGGGTTTCCAGCATCGAGGCGGCCGAGGCCGCCAAGGTGATCGAAAACACCCAGCGCGACCTGAACATCGCCCTGATGAACGAGCTGGCCATGATTTTCGAGCGCATGAACCTGGACACCAAGGAAGTGCTGGAAGCCGCCGGCAGCAAGTGGAACTTTCTCAAGTTCACCCCCGGCCTGGTGGGCGGGCACTGCATCGGCGTGGACCCCTACTACCTTACGTTCAAGGCGCAGGAGCTGGGCTACAACCCGCAGGTAATCCTGGCCGGCCGCCGGGTGAACGACGGCATGGGCAAATATGTGGCCGAAAGCCTGGTCAAGCAGTTGATCAAGTCCGGCTTCCGCATCAGCGGCGCCAAAGTAGGCATTTTCGGCCTGACCTTCAAGGAAAACGTGCCGGACCTGCGCAATACCCGGGTGGTGGACATCGTGGCCGAGCTGCGGGATTTCGGGCTGGAAGTGCAAGTGCACGACCCCGAAGCCGACCCGGCCGAAGCCCGGCGCGAATACGGCTTTACCCTGTGCGGCCTGGACGAGTTGAACGGCCTGGACGCGGTGGTGTTGGCCGTGGCGCACGCGGCCTTCAAGCCGCTCACCCCGGCCGTGCTGCGCCGCCGCTGCGGCAGCCGGCACGCCCCGGTCTGCATGGACGTCAAGGCCCTGTGGAATCGGCAGGAAGCTGAAGCCGCCGGTTTTCGCTACTGGCGCCTGTAGCTTTGCCCGGCCGCCCCGGCCAAAGTAAAAAATTTTGTATTTTTTGCCGGCGCGGCTATTGCCTTTTGCCTGGTCTGCTGTTAGAGAGGGGTTGTTGGATTATGGCAACAAGCCGAGAACACTCGGACCTATCCCAAAAATGGATTATTTGATGAGCACAGCACCCGGCCGCCAGCTTTCGCCCTTTTTCGGGCTGAAGAACCGCGCTGAAAACCCTAACCCGGTTCTTCGCGCCGTTTCCGTAGCTTTTGTTGCCGCGCGCCTCCGCCGTGGCATAATTGGCACGGCCTTTGCTCTCTC
>JAISDX010000134.1 GCA_031264465.1 Deltaproteobacteria bacterium
CGCTTGCCTTTTCCGGCAAGAATGTATAGAAGCGTTTTTCGTTGCCGGCGTAGCTCAACTGGCAGAGCAGCTGATTTGTAATCAGCAGGTTGCGGGTTCGAGTCCCATCGCCGGCTCCAGCCGATGAGCGGCGGATAATTAAAGACCGGCTTTCGGTAAAAAAGCGCCTGGTGAAAAGCCGGGCAAGATATTCCCTGGTGGGGTTCCCGAGTGGCCAAAGGGAACAGACTGTAAATCTGTCGTCGCACGACTTCGGTGGTTCAAATCCACCCCCCACCACCAGATTTTTCAAGGCGCTGCCGCATTAATCCTTGCCTTTAACAGCGGAATGTGGCAGTTCCGTTTTTGGCCGGTAAAATAATCCGGCTCCGCTTGCCCGTCCGTTTCGGACGGTTTAAGCTGTAGGAGACAGGGTGCTGTCGGAGAACTACGGCGACTGCGCGGGAATAGCTCAATGGCTAGAGCATCAGCCTTCCAAGCTGAGGGTTGCGAGTTCGAGTCTCGTTTCCCGCTCCATCCCAAACGCTTGCGTTCTCCTTTTGTGTATAATCTAAGCCCACGTAGCTCAGTCGGCAGAGCGCGTCCTTGGTAAGGACGAGGTCAGCAGTTCAATCCTGCTCGTGGGCTCCATTCCAATTCTGCAAAAAAAGTTGCCCGGAAGGCAACGAAGTTAACCAGCAGGGAGTTAAATCATGGGTAAGGAAAAATTTCAGCGTACCAAGCCGCACGTCAACGTGGGCACCATCGGCCATATCGACCACGGTAAAACCACTCTGACCGCCGCCATCACCAAAACCGCCGGCATGCTCGGCAACGGCAAGTTCGTTTCTTACGACGAAATCGACAAGGCCCCGGAAGAAAGGGAACGCGGCATTACCATTTCCACCGCCCACGTGGAATACGAAACCGCCACCCGCCACTACGCGCACGTTGACTGCCCCGGCCACGCAGACTACATCCAGAACATGATCACCGGCGCGGCCCAGATGGACGGCGCCATTCTCGTGGTTGCGGCCACCGACGGCCCCATGCCCCAGACCCGCGAGCACATTCTGCTGGCCCGTCAGGTCGGCGTGCCCTACCTGGTTGTATTTCTGAACAAGTGCGACATGGTGGACGACGAAGAACTGCTCGAACTCGTTGAGCTCGAAGTTCGCGAACTGCTCACCACCTACGGCTACCCCGGCGACGACACCCCGGTCATTCGCGGTTCCGCCCTGAAAGCCCTGGAAGCCACCGATCCGAACAGCGAAGAATGCAAGGGCATCCGCGAGCTGCTCGACGCTTGCGACAGCTACATTCCCGAACCGCAGCGCGACATCGACAAGCCTTACCTCATGCCCATTGAAGACGTGTTCTCCATTTCCGGCCGCGGCACCGTTGTGACCGGTCGTGTGGAACGCGGCATCATCAAAGTGGGTGACGAAGTTGAAATCGTCGGCATCAAGCCCACCATGAAATCCACCTGTACCGGCGTTGAAATGTTCCGCCGCCTGCTCGACCAGGGCCAGGCCGGCGACAACGTGGGCGTGCTGCTCCGCGGCATCAAGCGTGAAGAAGTTGAGCGCGGCCAGGTTCTCGCCGCTCCCAAGTCCATCACCCCGCACAAGAAGTTCAAGGGTGAAGTGTACGTCCTCTCTAAGGAAGAAGGCGGCCGCCACACTCCGTTCTTCTCCGGCTACCGCCCGCAGTTCTATTTCCGCACCACCGACATCACCGGCGTTATCGCCCTGCCGGACGGCGTGGAAATGGTCATGCCCGGCGACAACTCCACCTTTATCGTGGAACTGATTCACCCCATCGCCATGGAACAGGGCCTGCGCTTCGCTATCCGCGAAGGCGGCCGCACCGTGGGCGCCGGCGTGGTGACCGAAGTACTGGAGTAATCAATGCGTGTGAACATTCTGCTGGCCTGCACCGAGTGCAAGCGGCGCAACTACGCAACGAGCAAGAATAAAAAGAACACCACCGGTCGTCTTGAACTGAAGAAGTACTGCCCCTGGGACAGGAAAATGACGGTTCATCGCGAATCCAAGTAGGATGCGCGAACGGCTGAAGGTGATTTAGGGCAGTAGCTCCAACGGTAGAGCAGCGGTCTCCAAAACCGCCCGCTGGGGGTTCGAATCCCTCCTGCCCTGCCATTCTTCCAGGCCCCGGGCTGTCCGGGTTACGGACGGTCCGGGCCTGTTGCATAAGCGCCGGTTGTAAGGTGCGAAAACCTGAGGCAAAAATGGCCGTTAAAGATACAAAACAAAACGCCGAGCTCGCGCAGCCCGAAAAAGCCGCCGCTCCGAAGGCCGCCCCAAAAAAGGCCGTCAAAGCAAGCCAGGAAAAGAAGTCTTCTTCCGAACCCGGAAAAGTGGAGCAGGCCAAGGTTTTTTTCGAGGAATCCAGGGCGGAGCTCAAGAAAGTTACCTGGCCGACCAAAAAGGAAATCAGAGTAACTACCATCGCCGTTCTTATCCTGGTGACCCTCATGTCCATTTTCCTCGGTGTGCTGGATTTGGGCCTGGTTAAGATAGTCGGAGCCATCACCGGCATGGGAAGCTGATATGAGTGATTTTGATTTGACGCAGGCGCCGGGGCAGCCAAGAGCCCGCTGGTACATCGTCCACACCTATTCCGGTTTTGAAAACCGGGTGGAACAGACCATACGCGAAATGATGCGTACGGGGCAGGATGGCGGCGCCGTACAGGAAGTCATTATCCCCACCGAGCGCATTATCGAGCTGGTGCGTGGCGAAAAAAAGACGTTCACCCGGAAATTCTACCCGGGCTATGTAATGCTGCGCATGGTCATGACCGACGAATCCTGGCACCTCATCCAGTCCATCCCGAAGGTGACCGGCTTTGTCGGCGGCAAGAACCGCCCGGCCCCCATGCTGGATTCCGAAGCCGAGCGCATTCTGGCCATGATGGAAACCAGGCACGAACAGCCCCGCCCCAAATTCAACTTTGAGCGCGGCGACGAAGTGCGGGTGATTGACGGTCCTTTCGGCGGCTTCAACGGAGTGGTCGAGGACGTGAACTACGACAAGGGGAAGCTGCGGGTGTCCGTTTCCATCTTCGGCAGGCAGACCCCGGTTGAACTTGATTTTGTACAGGTATCCAAAGGATAGGCTGAAATTTATTCTGAGCCGGACGGCAAGCGCAATGGGTTGCGCCGCCGGCAAGACAAGGAAAAAAAGATCATGGCTAAAAAAGAAATTGCCAAAATTAAACTGCAAATCCCGGGCGGCATGGCCAATCCCTCGCCGCCGGTGGGCCCGGCCCTCGGCCAGCACGGCCTGAACATCATGGAGTTTTGCAAGGCGTTCAACGCCAAGACCGGCGATGCGAAAGGAACCGTCACCCCCGTGGTGATCACGGTCTATTCCGACCGTTCCTTCACGTTCATCACTAAAACTCCGCCGGCTTCGGTGCTTTTGCTCAAGGCCGCCAAGATTGAAAAGGGATCCGGAGTGCCGAACCGTAACAAGGTTGCCACGGTTTCCATGCAGCAGGTTGAGGAGATCGCCAGGTTGAAACTGCCGGACTTAACGGCAAAAGACCTTGACGCCGCCAAACGCTCCATCATGGGCACCGCCCGCAGCATGGGCATTGATATTAAATAGCGTTTAATCAGTTGTACTGCCGCGCTTCCGCCCGAGCGGAGGGCGCCCGCGCGGGCGGCCCGTGGCGGCAGGAGATTCAAACGATTTAAGGAAGGTGGGTTACAATGCCCAAACACGGAAAAAAATATCGCAACTCAATAGAGAACGTGGACTTGCAGGCCAGGCACCCGGTGGATGAAGCCGTGGGCAAGGCCCTGGCCGCCTCGTTCGCCAAGTTTGACGAAACCGTCGACGTGGCCCTGCGCCTTGGCGTGGACCCCAAGTACTCCGACCAGATGGTGCGCGGCGCCGTCGCCCTGCCGCACGGCCTGGGCAAGACCGTGCGCGTGGCCGTTTTCGCCAAGGGTGAAAAACAGACCGAAGCCAGGGAAGCCGGAGCCGACATCGTGGGCGCCGAAGATCTGGTAGCCCGGATCAAGGAAGGCATGCTGGACTTTGATTCCGCCATCGCCACCCCGGACATGATGGCCCTGGTGGGCCAGGTCGGTCGCGTGCTCGGTCCGCGCGGGCTGATGCCCAACGCCAAGACCGGCACGGTAACCTTTGACGTGGCCGCCGCCGTTCAGGAAGTGAAAGCCGGCCGCGTGGAGTTCAAAGTGGACAAAGCCGGGGTGCTGCACGCCCCCCTGGGCAAAGTTTCCTTTGGCCCGGAAAAGATCCTTGACAACCTCAAGGTTCTGCTGGAACAGGTAAATCGCCTGAAGCCTTCTTCCGCCAAGGGCGCCTACATGATTTCCATGGCCATTTCCACCACCATGGGCCCCGGTTTCAAAGTGGAGCCCACGCTCATCCGCAAGTTCGTCGAAGGCGCGGCCGCTTAAGCATTAACCGCCGTCCGGCCGGTTTCCCAAAACCGGCCGGACGGTTTTTACAGTGGCGGCCGGCTTGCGCCTCCCGCCCTGATCGGCAAAGGACCTGGAATTTTCCGAGTCGAAGAAAGCAGGCGGGCCACTCCGGTAAAACCCGGCGGCCCTTAATCACCTGCCGAGACGAGAAGTCTTTGGCTCTGTTAATTCCACCAGCAACAAAAAGCTCAGGAGAGTCCAGTGAACAGAACAGACAAAGCCGCAATCATCGAGCATTTGGCGACCAAGTCGCAAAAAGCCGTCATTGCCGCCGTCGCTGACTTCAAGGGCATGCAGGTGGAAGAAATGATCCGGCTCAGGGGTAAACTGCGCGAAGCGGGCGGCGAGCTCGTTATCGTCAAGAACACCCTGGCGCGCATCGCGTTTACCGACGGTAAACACGACTGCATCAAGGACATGTTCCGTGAAAACTGCGCCGTGGCGCTGGGTTATGAAGACCCGGTGGCCATTGCCAAGGCTTTTACGGATTTCGCCCGCACCAGCAAGAAATTGGTGGTAAAGCATGGCAGCCTGGAAGGCAAAGTGCTCAGCGCCGCCCAGCTTGATGCCCTGGCAAAACTGCCCGGCAGACAGGAACTGTTGGCCCAGACGCTCGGCACTATGAACGCCGTGCCCACCAACTTCGTATCGCTGTTTGCCAACATGATCCGCAGCATGCTCTACGCGCTCAAGGCCGTGGAAGAAAAGAAAGCCGCCTAGGGGCCAGCCCCCGGAACACCAGCCAAAACTTTTAAGGAGAACAGAAAATGTCCGTTACCAAAGAACAAGTCGTTGACTTTATCGCCAACATGACCGTGCTCGAACTTTCCGAATTCATTAAAGAACTCGAAGAAAAGTTCGGCGTTTCCGCTGCCGCCCCGGCCATGGCCGTGGCCATGCCCGTTGCCGGCGCCGCCGCCGCCCCGGCCGAAGAAGAAAAGACCGAATTTGACGTTGTGCTCAAAGCCGCCGGCGCCAACAAAATCGCGGTCATCAAAGTCGTGCGCGCCCTCACCGGCCTCGGCCTCAAAGAAGCCAAGGACAAAGTTGACGGCGCTCCCTCCACCCTGCTTGAAGCCATCGCCAAGGACAAGGCCGCGGACGCCAAGAAGCAGCTGGTGGAAGCCGGCGCTGAAGTCGAAGTTAAGTAGTTTTTCCACTACGTTGATAAAAGCCTCTCCCGGCCGTATTTATATGGGCCGGGAGAGGCTTTTTTTCAAACCAGCCGGCATCAATCAGGTGCGGTAGGGTTGCAGGAGCGAGTTATAATACCACTTTTTCAGCCCGTCAAAACGCTCGCCGCCTTCGGCCAGGTTGACCAGGAGTTCGGTCTGGCCGTGCCGCACCCGTATTTTTCCCTCGAATTCGCGAATTACCGGGGTGTCTTCGCCCCGGAAGAGCGAGCGGCCCTGCACCGTTTCCAGGCGCGGCAGCCCCAGGCCCTCGATCAGGGTGGGCAGCAGATCGAGCTGGCAGCAGGCAAGGTTTTTGCGCAGGCGGCTGAAGGGGCAGTTTGCCGGGTCGGTGGTGGCGAAGACGAGCGGAATGCGGTCCGGCCAGAAATCCGGCGATTTGAAGAGTTCCAGGTACTCGTGGCCGTGGTTGGGCGAGTGGTCGGCGGTGATGATCAGCAAAGTCTCGCGGTCGAACAGCTTACGCTCCTTCAACTGGGTGTAGAAGAACATCAGGTCCAGATCCGTTTCGTGCATGGCCCGCAGAAGACGGGAAGAGGTGGCGGCCACGGCCGGAGGGAAGCCTTCCTCCGGCCGCGAGTAGTAATAGGGCGCGTGGGTGTTGGCGGTTTCCACCGTGACCAGCACCGGTTCGTCACGCCGCTTTTCCAGCACTTCCAGGGCGGCGGAGTAGACGGAACGGTCGGCCAGCCCCCAGCCGAGGTAGCGCGAACCGGGCCGGTCGGCCAGGTCTTCTTCCGCCAGGCAGCGCTCGTAGCGCAGCAGGCGCTTGAAGAAGACGTCCTTGTTGCCGAAATGGCGGGTCACGCCGGAGAGCGCGCAGGTGGCGTAGCCTTTGTCCCGCAAAAGCCCGCTCAGGCTGGGGATGCGCCCCAGGCCGTGCTTGAGGTCGTATTCGCACCCCAGGCGGGAAGCGTGCAGGGCGTACAAGCCTTCGTCGGTCGGGGAGTGGGAGGTCCACAGCCCGTCCAGGCGCGGCGAACGGGCAAGCAGGGTTTGCAGGAAAGGCGTGATGGCGGGGTCCAGGTTGCGGTTGTAAAAAGGCAGCATGAGCTGGCTTACGGATTCCAGGCAGACCAGGATGATGCGCTTGTAGCGCACCGGGCTTGGCGGCCGTTCCGAGTAGCGCCCGCCGCCCAGCAGGCCCAGCCGCTCCAGGCTGCGTTGCTCGCTGCGCGAGTAGTCCGCCGCTTGGAGAAGCCTTTGGGGCCGGCCCAGGCGGTTGCGCAGGCAGGCGGCGAAATTGGCCGGGCTGGAGGCGCCAATGGCCGCCAGCTTGCCGGAAAATTGGCGATGAATGTCCATATAAGGCGTGGACGGGCGCGCTTTAAGGTAACTTGCGGCGGAAAATTCCAGGCGGCCGAAAGCCAGGGCCAGGAGCCCCAGCAGGATGGCCAGGGCCAACAGAACGGCGGGGACGGCCGGCGGAAGCGCCGCAACCGGGCGCGGCAGGAAAAAGCAGGCCGCGTACCCGGCCAGGAGCGGCAGGATGCCGCCCAGGGCGGCTTTTTGCCGGACGCTCAGGGCCACCGCAATGTTGCGCGGCCGGAGCTCCTTGAGGAACAGCGGGAAGACGCGCTGCCGGGTATTGTAATAAACCCCGGCGTCCAGAATGTTCAACAGAACGACCAGCACGCCCAGGCCGGCGGCCAGGCCCGCCAGCAACGCGGCTGGCGTCAAAAAGCCGGCGAACAGCGCCGCCTGTTGCAGGGCCAGGAGCAGAGCCAGGGGCAGCAGATCTTTGCAGGCCCCGGCCAGGAACAGGCCGCAAAACTCGCGCGCGCCAACGGGCGCGCGGGACAGCGCCCGGAACATGAACCAGCGCGAACCCACGCTCACCGCCAGCGGCAGCCCGAGCAAAAATAATAACAGCCACTCCCACATGCCCTGGAGCAAGCAAAAACAGTGCCAGCGAGTAGGAGCCTGAAATTCTCGGGCAGTTCGGGCTTGCTTTTTTTCCGGGCCGACTTATATATTTTTCCTTGCGGTTTTTTACAGGGTAGTATAATTGCATCAAATTGCTGTTGTCTCCATTGTGCAATAATTTAAACAATGGGCATAAAATTTTGGTTATATCCCACGGAATATATAAGTCGGCAGACACGCTGTCGGGCGCAGTTCTTTTGCGCCCTCTTTTTTCTATTGGTTCAATCCCGGCGGCCGCAGCTCCGGCCGCGCACGAGATCGTTTTTAGACCAATAAGTTAAATTGATCAGACCCGGGGTTCCCCCTGCGGAGCCGCCGGTTTTGTTGTCTGTGGGCGCTCCCGCGCCCCGGCGCTGTGTGCTGTAAACCCCGTCCTGAGGTAAAAAATGGGTCAGATTACTAAACAATTCGGAAAAATTGCCGTCACCCTCCCCACCCCGCACCTGCTGAATTTGCAGGTCGATTCATACAAGAAGTTCCTGCAGGCCGACCTAGCCGCCCGCACCCCCGAAGAAGGGCTGGAGGGCGTATTCCGCTCGGTCTTCCCGATCTCCGACTTTAACAAGACGGCCAGCCTGGAATATGTGAGCTACGAAATTGGCGAGCCCAAGTACGACCAGACCGAATGCATCAGCAAGGGCCTCACCTACGAAGCCCCGATTCGCATCAAGGTGCGCCTGGTGGTGTACGACGTGGACGAAGACACCGGCAACCGCAGCATTCGCGACATCAAGGAACAGGACATCTATTTCGGCACCCTGCCCCTGATGACCGAAAAGGGCACGTTCATCGTGAACGGCACCGAGCGCGTCATCGTCAACCAGTTGCAGCGTTCGCCCGGCATCATTTTCGAGCACGACTCCGGCAAGACGCACTCTTCGCGCAAGGTGCTCTATTCCTGCCGCATCATTCCCATGCGCGGCTCCTGGCTCGACTTCGACTACGACCACAAGGACATTTTGCACGTGCGCATCGACCGCCGCCGCAAAATGCCGGTCACCATCCTGTTCAAAGCCATGGGCATGAACTCGGCCCAGATTCTGGACTACTTTTACGAGAAGGAATATTTCCAGTTGGCCAAGGACGGCAGCCTGCGCTGGGAAGTGGCCAAAGACCTGTACCGCAAGGAAAACGCCCATTCCGACATCCTGGACAAGGACGGCAAAGTGCTGATCAAGGCCGGCAAGCCCATTACCAAGCGGGCGTGGCGCCAGTTGTCGGAACAGGCCGGCGCCGCCGTTGAAGTGGCGCCGGATTTCATCCTCGGCCAGTTCCTGGCTGAAGACGTGCGCCTGCCCGGCGAAGAAAAGGCCCTGATTGCCGAGGCGGCCGAGGAAATTACCGAAGGCGTGCTGGAAAACCTCCGTTCGGCCGGCATTGAACGCATTGCCGTGCTGCATACCAAGGGCACGGACGCTTCTTCGGCCATCCGCGACACCCTGGTCACCGACAAAACCCCGGACATGGAAACCGCCCAGGTGGAAATTTACCGCCGCTTGCGCCCCTCTTCCCCGCCCACGCCGGAAATCGCGGCCAGCTTTTTTGACAATCTGTTCCGCAACCCGGACTATTACGACCTTTCGCCGGTGGGCCGCTACAAGCTCAACCAGCGTCTGGCCCTCACCGACGACCCGAACCTGCGCACCCTGACCGACGAGAACATCCTGAAGGCCATCAAAATTCTGGCCAACCTGAAGGACACGCACGGCCCGGCCGACGACATCGACCACTTGGGCAACCGCCGGGTGCGCCCGGTCGGGGAACTCGTGGAAAACCAGTACCGCATCGGCCTGGTGCGCATGGAGCGCGCCATCAAGGAACGCATGAGCCTGCAGGAAGTTTCCACGCTCATGCCGCACGACCTGATCAACCCCAAGCCGGTGGCGGCCGTCCTGAAAGAATTCTTCGGCACCAGCCAGCTTTCGCAGTTCATGGATCAGACCAACTCGCTCTCGGAAGTGACGCACAAGCGCCGCCTTTCCGCCCTGGGTCCCGGCGGCCTGACCCGCGAACGCGCCGGCTTTGAAGTGCGCGACGTGCATACTTCGCACTATGGCCGCATTTGCCCCATTGAAACGCCGGAAGGCCCGAACATCGGCCTGATCGTCTCCCTGACCACCTATGCCAAGGTCAACGACTTCGGCTTTATTGAAACCCCGTACTTCGTGGTCAAGGAAGGCAAGGTCACGGACGAGGTCGTGTTCATGGACGCTTCCTGCGAAGGCGGCCACGTTATCGCCCAGGCCCACGCCCGCCGCGACGCGAACGGCGGCCTGGCCGACGAGTTCGTGATCACCCGCGTGCACGGCGACGTGGTCATGAGCCCGCGCGAGGAAGTGACGCTGATTGACGTTTCGCCCAGCCAGATGGTTTCCATTTCGGCCGCGCTCATCCCCTTCCTGGAACATGACGACGCCAACCGCGCCCTCATGGGTTCCAACATGCAGCGCCAGGCCGTGCCGCTTTTGCGTAACGACGTGCCGCTCGTGGGCACAGGCATGGAAGGCGACGTGGCCCGCGACTCCGGCGCCTGCATTCTGGCCGAAGCCGACGGCGTGGTCAGCTACGCCGACGCCTCGCGCATCATTGTGAACTACGGTAGCGGCCAAGGCGGCATTTTCCCGGAAACCGGCGGCGCCCGCGCCTACATGCTACAAAAGTTCCACAAGTCCAACCAGAGCACCTGCTTTGGCCAGAAGCCCAGTTGTTACCCCGGCCAGAAGGTCAAAAAGGGCGACGTGCTGGCCGACGGCCCGGGCATCCACAACGGCGAACTGGCCCTGGGCAAGAACCTGACCGTGGCCTTCATGCCCTGGTGCGGCTACAACTTTGAAGACTCCATCCTCATTTCCGAGCGCTGCGTGAAAGAAGACACCTTCACCTCGGTGCATATTGAAGAATTTGAAGTGGTGGCCCGCGACACCAAGCTCGGGCCGGAAGAAATTACCCGCGACATTCCGAACGTGGGCGAAGACATGCTGCGCAATCTGGACGGGAGCGGCATTATCCGCATCGGCGCGGCCGTGAAGCCCGACGACATCCTGGTGGGCAAGATCACCCCCAAGGGCGAAACCCAGCTCACCCCGGAAGAAAAGCTCCTGCGCGCCATCTTCGGTGACAAGGCCCGCGACGTGAAGAACACTTCGCTCAAAGTGCCGCCGGGCATTGAGGGCACAATTATCGAAGTAAAGGTGTTCAACCGCCGCTCCGGCGAAAAAGACGAGCGCGCCGTCAACATTGAGGATTTCGAACTGGCCGGCCTGGACCGCCGCGAAGCCGATCATATTGACGCGTTGGGCGAATCCACCCGCGCACGGCTCTCCGGCCTGGTGGTGGGCAAGCAGGTTTCCGCCACCATCGCCGGCAAGAAAAAGGGCGAAGTGCTGATTGAAGCCGGCCACCCCCTGACCGCCGAAGCCCTGGCCGCCCTGCCGGTCAAGAAACTGGGCGGCGTGTTCAAGAGCAAGGAAGTGAACGAAAAAGTCGGCGCGGCCCTGGACGACTACGACAAACAGGTGCGCTACATCAAAGGAGTGTATGACTCCAAGCGCGAAAAAGTTACCGAGGGCGACGACCTGCCCCCCGGCGTGATCAAGATGGTCAAAGTCTATGTGGCCGTGAAGCGCAAGCTGAACGTGGGCGACAAGATGGCCGGCCGCCACGGCAACAAGGGCGTTGTCTCCTGCATCCTGCCGGCCGAGGACATGCCCTTCTTCGCCGACGGGCGACCGGTGGATATCGTGCTCAACCCCCTGGGCGTACCTTCGCGTATGAATATCGGCCAGATCATGGAAACCCACCTGGGTTGGGCCGCCGGCGAACTGGGCATTCAGCTCGCCTCGCTCATCGATAGCGGCGCGGCCCTCAAGCAGGTGCGCGCGGACGTGAAGCGCGTGTTTGACGACAAGCGCACCGCCGACCTCATCGACGCCATGGACGACGACGAGTTTCGCGAGTCCGTCAAGAAACTGCGCGCCGGCATTGTCATCAAGACCCCGGTCTTTGACGGCGCGGCGGAAGAAGAGATTTGGGGCTGGCTGGAAAAAGCCGGGCTCCCCAACGACGGCAAGACCGTGCTTTACGACGGCCGCACCGGCGAGCCTTTCGCCAACCGCGTGACCACCGGCGTCATGTACATGCTGAAGCTCCACCACCTGGTTGACGAAAAGATTCACGCCCGTTCCACCGGCCCATATTCCCTGGTCACCCAGCAGCCCCTGGGCGGCAAGGCCCAGTTCGGCGGCCAGCGCCTCGGGGAAATGGAAGTGTGGGCGCTGGAAACCTACGGCGCCTCCTACCTGTTGCAGGAATTCCTCACCGTCAAGTCCGACGACGTGGCCGGCCGCGTGAAGATGTACGAAAAAATAGTCAAGGGCGACAACTTCCTGGAAGCCGGCATGCCGGAATCGTTCAACGTGCTGGTCAAGGAACTCATGTCGCTGGGCCTTAACGTCACGCTGCACCAGGAGGAAGGCAAAAGGCGCAGCAAGCGCCCGGGCAATTTCAGCAGCACCGCGCTTGATGAAGAATAGTCAAGATAACGCCTCCGGCGGCCGGGGAAAGGCTTTCCCCGGCGCCGGGCAAAACGGAACAAACATCCGGGCGGAGGGAAATCATTTCCCCCTGCGGGTTCAGGGCGGAGCCCTGGCCGCCGGAGGCCTTTTAAATATAAGTAGCAGGTGAATATGAGCTTGGATGATCTGTTTACAGCCAGAGGTTCCGCGACCCAGGTGGCCAACATCAAAAATTTGAAAGCCATCCAGGTGAGCATCGCCTCGCCGGAATCAATCCGCGAGTGGTCGTTCGGCGAGGTCAAAAAGCCGGAAACCATCAACTACCGCACCTTCAAGCCGGAACGGGACGGCCTTTTCTGCGCCAAGATCTTCGGCCCGGTGAAGGACTACGAGTGCAACTGCGGCAAGTACAAGCGCATGAAGCACCGCGGCATCGTCTGCGAAAAGTGCGGCGTTGAAGTCATTGCCTCCAAAGTGCGCCGCGAGCGCATGGGGCACATTGAACTGGCCGCGCCGGTGGCGCATATCTGGTTTTTGAAGACTCTGCCTTCCAAGATTGGCACGCTCCTGGACATGACCATGGCCGATCTGGAAAAAGTGCTCTACTTCGACTCCTTCATGGTGCTTGACCCGGGCAAGACCAGCCTGACCAAGCAGCAGGTCATTTCTGAGGACCAGTACCTCCAGATTATCGACCACTACGGCGAAGAGGCCATCAAGGTGGGCATGGGCGCGGAAGCCGTGCGCCGCCTGCTGGAAGAAATGGACCTGGAAAAGCTGCGCCTGGAGCTGCGTGAAGAATCGCAGTCCACCCGCTCCCAGACCAAGAAAAAGAAACTTACCAAGCGCCTCAAGATCGTTGAAGCTTTTGTGGAATCCGGCAACAAGCCGGAATGGATGATCCTGGAAGTGATTCCGATCATCCCGCCCGAACTGCGCCCGCTGGTCCCGCTGGACGGCGGCCGCTTCGCCACCTCGGACCTGAACGACCTGTACCGCCGGGTGATCAACCGCAACAACCGCCTGAAGCGGCTTATGGAACTGGGCGCGCCGGACATCATCATCCGCAACGAAAAGCGCATGCTTCAGGAAGCCGTGGACGCCCTGTTCGACAACGGCCGCCGCGGCCGGGCCATTACCGGCACCAACGGCCGCCCGCTGAAGTCGCTCTCCGACATGATCAAGGGCAAGCAGGGGCGCTTCCGCCAGAACCTTTTGGGCAAGCGCGTCGACTACTCCGGCCGCTCGGTCATCGTGGTGGGCCCCAAGCTGAAACTGCACCAGTGCGGCCTGCCCAAAAAGATGGCCCTCGAACTGTTCAAGCCCTTCATCTATTCCAAGCTGGAAGAAAGAGGGCTGGCCTCCACCATCAAGAGCGCCAAAAAAATGGTCGAGCGCGGTGATTTGGTGGTTTGGGACATTCTGGAAGAAGTGGTGCGCGAGTACCCGATTATGCTGAACCGCGCCCCGACGCTGCACCGCCTGGGCATTCAGGCCTTTGAACCGCTGCTGGTCGAAGGCAAGGCCATCCAGTTGCACCCGCTGGTCTGTACGGCCTACAACGCCGACTTTGACGGCGACCAAATGGCCGTGCACCTGCCGCTGTCCGTCGAGGCCCAGGTGGAATGCCGCGTGCTCATGATGAGCACGAACAACATTCTCTCGCCGGCCAACGGTTCGCCGGTGATCGTGCCCAGCCAGGACATCGTGCTCGGCCTGTATTACATGACCGTGGAGCGCGACTTTGAAAAGGGCGAGGGCATGATTTTCACCGCGCCCTGGGAAGTGATCTCGGCTTTTGACGCCGGGCGGGTTTCGCTGCACGCCAAAGTAAAGATGCGCAGCCCGGAAACCGGCAAGATTATTGACACCACCCCCGGGCGCGTGCTGGTGGGCGAGATCATTCCGGCCAAGATCGGCTTCGAACTGGTCAACTGCGTGCTGAATAAGAAGAACATCGCCCGGCTGGTCAGTTCGGTCTACCGCCAGGCCGGCAGCAAGGCCACGGTCATTCTCTGCGACCGCCTGAAGGACACCGGGTACGAATACGCCACCCGGGCCGGCGTGACCATTGGCGTGAAAGACCTGGAAATTCCGCCCAGCAAGAAGGACATTCTGGCCAGGTCGCAGGACGAGGTGGACGACATCGAGCGCCAGTACCGCGACGGCATCATCACCCGCACGGAAAAGTACAACAAGGTGGTGGACGTGTGGACCAAGGCCACCCAGGACGTTTCGACGGCCATGATCCGGCAGATTTCCTATGACGAGGTCAAGAACCCCAGGACCGGCGAAGTGAAGCTGAACCAGTCTTTCAACCCGATTTACATGATGTCCACCTCGGGCGCCCGCGGCAACCAGGACCAAATGCGGCAGCTCGCGGGCATGCGCGGCCTCATGGCCAAGCCTTCCGGCGAAATCATCGAAACCCCGATTACCTCGTCCTTCCGCGAAGGCCTGGACGTTTCGCAGTACTTCAACTCCACGCATGGCGCGCGCAAAGGCCTGGCCGACACCGCCCTGAAGACGGCCAACTCCGGCTACCTGACCCGCCGCCTCGTCGACGTGGTGCAGGACGTGATTATCGGCCAGCATGACTGCGGCACCGTGGACGGCGTGGAAGTCACCCCGCTGGTCAAGGCGGGCGACCTCAAGCTGCGCCTTTCCGAGCGCGTGCTCGGGCGCGTGCTCCTCTACCCGGTGCACCACCCCGAAACCCGCGAAGTTCTCTTTGCGGCCAACACCCTGATTGACGAAAGCGTGGCCGAGGCCCTGGACGAAGCCGGCGTGGCCAGCGTGATGATCCGCTCGCCCCTGACCTGCCAGGCCGAGCGCGGCATTTGCGCTCTCTGCTACGGGCGCGATTTGGCGCGCGGGCACATGGTGAACATCGGCGAAACCGTGGGCATCATTGCCGCCCAGTCCATCGGCGAACCGGGCACGCAGCTGACCATGCGCACCTTCCACATCGGCGGCACGGCCTCGCGCGAAATCGAGCGTTCCAATATTGAAGCCATGTACTTCGGACATGCCGTGCTCTCGCGCGTCAAATACGTGAAGACGCCCGACGGCTCGCTCATGGTGCTCGGCAAGAGCGGCCAGGTGAGCGTGGTGGACGACCAGGGGCGCGAACGCGAAAAATACATGCTGCCCAATGGCTCCCGCCTGTTCGTGGAAGACGGGCAGGAAGTGAAAAAAGGCCAGCTTCTGGCCGAATGGGACCCCTTTAACGAGCCTTTCGTTTCGGAAGTGAACGGCTTCGCCAAGTTCGCGGATATTATCGAAGGCAAGACCGTGCAGGAAAAAGTGGACGAAGCCACGCAAATCGCCTCGCAGTCCATTATCGAGTACCGCACCACCAACTTCCGCCCCTCGGTGACCGTTGCCGACGACAAGGGCAACGCCAAAATCCGCCCCGGCACCGCCAACGCGGCCATTTACACCCTGCCGGTGGGGGCGCTGCTGATGGTGCGCGACGGGCAGGAAATCGCGGCCGGCGACATCATTGCCCGCAAGCCGCGCGAAACTTCCAAGACCAAGGACATCGTGGGCGGCCTGCCGCGCGTGGCCGAGCTCTTTGAAGTGCGCAAGCCCAAGGACATGGCCCTGGTTTCGGAAATTGACGGCATCGTTTCCTTTGCCGGCGAAACCAAAGGCAAGCGCAAGCTCGTGGTCACCCCGGAAGTGGGCGAATCCAAGGAATACCTGGTGCCCAAGGGACGCCATATCACCGTCACCGACGGCGACTTCGTGGAAGCCGGCGAACTGCTGACCGAAGGGCACCCGGAACTGCACGACATTTTGCGCACCAAGGGCGAAAAGCACCTGGCGAACTACCTGGTGGAAGAAATTCAGGACGTGTACCGCTTCCAGGGCGTCACCATCGACGACAAGCACATTGAAGTGATTGTGCGCCAGATGCTCAAGAAGCTCTCGGTGCTCGACCCCGGCCAGACCAGCTTTTTGGTGGGCGAACAGGTGGACAAGCAGGAATTCAAGGAAGAAAACGCCCGGGCCATCGGCCAGGGCCTTACCCCGGCCACGGCCGAACCCCTGGTGCTGGGCATCACCCAGGCCTCGTTGAGCACCTCCTCCTTCGTTTCCGCCGCGGCTTTCCAGGAAACCACCAAAGTACTTACCGAGGCTTCGCTCAAGGGCAAGCAGGACTACCTGCGCGGCCTTAAGGAAAACGTCATTGTCGGCCGCCTCATTCCGGCCGGCACCGGCTACCGCGAATACGTGAACTCGGACATCGTGGTGCCCGAACAGCGCGAACGCGCCGACCGCTTCCTGGAAGAGCTTTCGGAAGGGCCTTTCATGGCCGATCTGGACTCCTGAAGATCAAGAGACGCCTCCGGCGGCCGGGGCCAATGGCCCCGGACCCCGTTAAAGTCGCTTGAGCCTGCAAAAAAGGCGGAGGTTTTTCCTCCGCCTTTCAGTTTGCTTTAACGGCAAAAAGCGACCGGAACGGTCAGTTACGGCCATTTTTGTCCCCCAAGGAAACGGATATTTTTGTCAGGGATATCGCGGCAAACATGACTTGACTTCGGCCGCCGTTAGCCTGTATTTCCAGAAATTAACAACCGCTATCCGCGAGGGAAACCGCATGACTCATGAAACTGACGGCAAAGCAGTCGGCAAGGACTTTATCCGCTCCAAAATCGATCAGCAGATCAAGGAAGGACTGGCCCCAGCGACTATCCAGACCCGTTTCCCGCCGGAACCCAACGGTTACCTGCACATCGGCCACGCCAAGGCCATTTGCCTGGACTTCGGCATTGCCAGGGAATACGGCGGCAACTGCAACCTGCGCTTTGACGACACCAACCCGGTCAAGGAAGATACCGAGTACGTGGACGCCATCCAGAACGACGTGCAGTGGCTGGGCTTTCGCTGGCAGGGCGAAGCGCGTTACGCCTCGGACTACTTCGGCCGGTTGTACGAACTGGCCGTGGATTTGATTGAAATGGACAAAGCTTACGTGGACAGCCAGAGCGCCGAGGAAATTCACGCCAACCGCGGCACCCTGACCGAACCGGGCAAAAACAGCCCCTACCGCGAGCGCGGCATCGGTGAAAACCTGGACCTGTTCAGGCGCATGAAGGACGGCGAATTCCCGGACGGCGCCCATGTGCTGCGCGCCAAAATAGACATGGCCTCGCCCAATGTGATCATGCGCGACCCGGTGCTTTACCGCATTCGCCACGCCTCGCACCACCGTACCGGCGACGCCTGGTGCATCTACCCGATGTACGACTACACCCACTGCATTTCCGACTCCATCGAGCGCGTCACCCATTCGCTGTGCAGCCTGGAGTTTGAAAACAACCGCGAACTTTACGACTGGGTGCTGGAAACGCTGAATCTCTATCCCTCGAAGCAGACGGAATTCGCCCGCCTGAACATCAACGGCACCGTGCTTTCCAAGCGCAAGCTGATCCAACTGGTGACTCAGGGCCATGTTTCGGGCTGGGACGACCCGCGCATGCCCACGCTGTGCGGCGTGCGCCGGCGCGGCTTTACGCCCGAATCGCTGCGCGATTTTTGCGAGCGCATCGGCGTGGCCCGGGCCAACAGCCGGGTGGACTACGGCCTGCTGGAGTTTTGCGTGCGCGAACACCTGAACAGGATTGCTCCCCGCCTGATGGCGGTTTTGAACCCGCTCAGGGTGACTGTTGAAAACTACCCGGCCGGACAGGTGGAGTGGTTTGAAATGCCGCTCAACCCCGAGGACGCAAGCCAGGGAAACCGCAAGGTGCCCTTCAGCCGGGAACTCCTGCTGGAGCGGGACGACTTTATGGAAAACCCGCCGGCCAGGTTCCACCGCCTCTCGCCCGGCAAGGAAGTGCGCCTGCGCTACGCCTATTACCTTACCTGCCGGGAAGTGAAAAAGGACGCGGCCGGCAACGTTACCGAACTGGTTTGCTCTTACGACCCGGCAAGCCGGGGCGGCGGCACGCCGGACGGCCGCAAGGTCAAGGGCACGCTGCACTGGCTTTCCGCCCGGCACGCGGTCAAGGCCGAAGCGCGCCTGTACGACCGCCTGTTCCGCAAGGACGACCCGGAAGCGGACCTGGCCGAGGACGAAACCTTCCTGGTCAACCTGAACCCGGACTCGCTGGTGACGGTGGAAGCCCACCTGGAACCGGCCCTGGCCGAGTACCCGGTGGACAGCCGGGTGCAGTTCGAGCGCCTGGGGTACTTCCGGGTGGACGAAGACTCCACGGCGGAACGCAAGGTGTTCAACCGCATCGTCGGACTGCGCGACACCTGGGCCAAAGTGGCGGCCCAAGGGTAAGCGAAGGAAAGCAATACTTGAACAGCCCCGCAAGCTTCGGATTGCGGGGCTGTTCCGCGTCTAACAGGCCGGGGAACGCGCTATTTACTTTTGCCTTCGATGCGCTTAGCCTTCAGCACCTGCAACAAGGAGACCCCGGCATGGAACTTGAACTTTGGCTGGTCGCGCTGATTTGCGCGGCTTTTTTCGCGGCCGGGTTTATCGACAGCATCGCGGGCGGCGGCGGGCTTATTTCGCTGCCGGCTTTCCTCCTGACCGGCCTGCCGCCGGAAGTGGTGCTGGGCACCAGCAAAACCGCCACCACGTTCGGCACCGGATCGGCCCTGCTCAATTACGCGCGCAACGGCCTGGTGATCTGGCGCATGGCCCCGGCCGGCATCCCGGCCAGCCTGCTGGGGGCCTGGCTGGGTTCGCAGGCCATTTTGCTGTTTGACAGCGGCACCATCGGCAAAATCATGCTCTTTCTGCTGCCGCTGGGGGCTCTCGTCACCCTGATGCCGAAAAAGACAGCCGCCCTGAGCCGTGGAGGCGAAGACCTTGCCTTTCGCCATCTTTACGTTTACACCCCGTTGATCTGCCTGGCCCTGGGCGGTTATGACGGCTTTTTCGGCCCCGGCACCGGGAGCTTTTTCATCATCGCCCACTTCCTTTTCCTGAAAATCGGCCTGGTGCAGGCCTCGGCCACAGCCAAGGCCTTTAACCTGGCCACGAACATCAGTTCCATGGCGGTGTTCGCCCTGAACGGTTGCGTGCTGCTCTGGCTGGCCCTGCCCCTGGCCGCGTGCAACATTGCCGGCAACCTGGCGGGAAGCCGCCTGGCCATAAAGATTGGGGCAGGCTTCGTGAAAAAGATTTTATATGTTTCGCTATCGCTCCTGTTCGCCTCGCTGATTTGGAAATTTCTGACCGAATAACGATAATTCCCGGACTCATTCTGGTCTTCATGATGAAAGGGAGTTCTTCATGTGGGGGTTGCAAACTATACGGCAATGCCGTATATATGAATTATGAAATTCTTTGAATTCATAGAACTTGAGCCATTTACCGAAATCAGGTCCGAATTGTTTGACGAGAACGCTTTTCTCGAATTTCAATGGCATTTATGCGCGAATCCCGAAGAAGGTACGGTTATCCCCGGTAGCGGCGGGTGCAGAAAAAGTCGCTGGAAAACCCGGGGCAAAGGAAAGCGTAGAGGAACGCGGGTTATCTACTTCGTCCAGGTTTCCGCCGACCAGATTGTGCTGGTAGCCGGATATGCCAAAAACGAACAGGAAGACATCCCACGGGAATGGCTCCGCAAAATAAAGGAAAGGTATCTCAATGAGCAAGGCAAGTAAGATCATGGAAACGATGCTTGCCGGTGAAAACGCGCCGGTAAAGGCGGTTCGTAAAACACAGTTTATTCCGCAGGGTGATGGTTCCACTATTCGGAAAGTTCTGGATATGGATGGCAGCGTTCTTTCTGAAACCACCTTGACGCGGCAACAATGCCTATCCCTGAACGCCAGATCCAGCCTTGGCCTTTCGCAGCAGGGATTTGCCGAATTACTCGGTATTTCCGCGCGGACTTTGCACGACTGGGAACAGGGACGGCGTGAACCCTCCGGCGCGGCAAAAACTCTTCTGAAAATAGCCTCTCTGCATCCCGAAGTGATTCAAAGCGTCATGCGGCAGCCCGAGTCTCTTTAAAATTTTATCCATAAATAAACTGGAGCGCCCGGCATGGAGCTTGAACTTTGGATTGTCGTACTGGTCGGCCTGGCTTTTTTCGCCGCCGGCTTCATTGACAGCATCGCGGGCGGCGGCGGGCTCATTTCCGTTCCCGCCTTCCTGCTGACCGGCGTGCAGCCGGAGCTGGTGCTGGGCACCAGCAAGATGGCCGCTTCCCTGGGCACGGCTTCCTCGCTGGTCACTTACGCGCGCAGCGGCCTGGTGATTTGGCGCATGGCCCTGTGCGGCATCCCGGCCTGCCTGGTGGGGGCGTTTTTGGGCTCCAAGGCCATTCTCCATTTCGACAGCGGCACCATCGGCAAACTCATGCTGGTGCTTTTGCCCATCGGGGCGCTGGTCACCCTGATGCCGAAAAAATCCGCCGCCGTCAGCAAGGGAAGCGCCGACCTGCGCCCGCGCGATCTTTACCTTTACAACCCGCTGGTCTGCCTGGCCCTGGGTTTTTATGACGGGTTCTTCGGGCCGGGCACCGGGAGCTTTTTCATCATCGCCTATCACTTTTTCCTTAAAATCGGCATGGTGCAGGCCTCGGCCACAGCCAAGGTCTTCAACCTGGCCACCACCTTCTGCTCATTTGTGGTTTTTGCCCTGGGCGGGCATGTGCTTTACCTGTTGGCCGTGCCCCTGGCCGCGGCCAACATGGTCGGCAACGTGGTCGGCAGCCGGATGGCCATTCGCATCGGGGCCGGTTTTGTGCGCAGGATTCTTTACGTGTCGCTCTCTTTGCTGTTCGTTTCGCTGATCTACAAATTTTTCATCGAGTAACCGGGTAACACGTCAGGTTTGAACTATGGCAGCGGGTTTGGGCGAACTGGCCGCCCTGGGCACGGCTCTTACCTGGGGCGTGTCCAGCCAGGTACAAAGCGCGGTGGGGCGCATGGTGGGCGCCACCGGCGTCACCCTGTTGCGCATGCCTTACCAGATGTTTTTCCTGGCCGCCATGTGCCTCGCCCTGCAGGCCGATACGCGCCTGAACCTGGGCGGCGTGATCTTTTTGGGCGTCTCCGGCTTTCTGGGCATTTTTCTCTGCGATTTCTGCCTGTACCGGGCCTTCAACATTATCGGGCCTTCCACGGCCGTGCTGATTTTATCCACCAGCACGGCCTATACGCCGCTGTTCGGCTGGCTCTTCCTGGGCGAGGCGCTCCCGCTGCTGGCCGTGGCCGGCATTGCCGTCACCCTGGCCGGAATTTTCATTGTCGTGACCGAGCACAGCGGCAGCACTCTTTTGCCGGGCCAGGCGGTGCCGCGCGGCAGGGAACTGGCCCTGGGCATACTGCTCTCGGCTGTGGCCGCCCTGACTCTTTCCCTGAGCTTCATCCTGCTAAAAAAGGGGTTGCAGACGGATATCGACCCGCTCTGGGCCACGTTCGTGCGCCTGGTAATCGGGGCGCTGCTCCTGTGGGGCGCCGGGCTTCTGCGCGGCTGGAGCCGTCAGGCCGTGGCCGTTTTACGCCACAACCGCAAAGTGCACTGGCTGCTGTTTTTCTCTTGCGCCTTCGGGGCCGGCGGCATGTGGTTCGCTTCCCTGGCCGTAAGCCTGGCCCCGGTGGGCGTGGCCAGCACCCTCATCGCCCTGCAGCCCGTCAGCGTAACCGTGCTTGGCGCGCTCTGGTACCGCCGCCGCCCCACCTTGCGGATTCTGACGGGAATCGCCGTGGCTTTCGGCGGCACCGCGCTTATTTGCCTGCGCTGACGGACGAAAACCCGGCAAAAGGCGGGCCGACGCCCTATTTTTCCTTTACTTGCCGCCAGGCGCGCTTAGCTATAATGTATTATTGTATAAAAGACACGGAGTCTTTCCCGGCGGCGCCAGCCGCGTCAACCCAGAGCAGAGCCCGAGCGGAGCAGGAAAGTCTGATGAGCAGAAATACCGACAATATGCAACTTCCCGATGTACTTATTCACGAGACCAGCCGCGCCGCCCTGCGCCAGAAGTTCGCCGCCCTGCCCGGCACGGCCGAACTGCATGTCTACCACGAAGATTCGCGGGACGTTTACACCCGTTTCTCCGTCCAGTCCGCCCGGGAGCTGGGGGAAAGCAGCGACAAGATCAAGGTTTTTTTCCACTCCGCCGCCGGAGCGGCGGCGCTCCACGGCCCGGCCGGCCTGCCTTCGCTGGTGGTGCAAAGCGGCGGCGCGCCGCGCCCCCTGCTGCGCCTTATGGGCGCGCCCATCGGGCTGGAGGGCGTTATCCTGACCAAGGCCCTGGCCCTGGCGGCCGGGGACGAAAGCGACCTTTCCCAAAAAGCCCGCGCCATCCTGGATGAACTTGAGGACGAGCGCGACATTCTGATTTTCACGTCCAACACCTGCCCGTACTGCCCCGGCCAGACCGTTCTGGCCATGGATTTCGTCCTTTACAGGCCGGAGTTGATCAACCTGTGCGTTGTCGCGGCGGGAGAATTCAGAGAACTTGCCGCCCGGTACGCGGTCAGCGGCGTGCCGCACTCGGTGGTCAACGGCGCCGACCAGGTATTCGGCCCGCAACAGGACGCGCCTTTCGCCGAAATGGTGCTGAAGCTGAAACACCAGTCCATTGGCGCCAACATTGACACCAACGCCGGTTTTACCCCCGGCGACGATGATATTTTCGGCTTTGGCGCCGCCGGGACGCCGGTATTCATGCCGGCCGAGAGCGAAGCCGGGGAGGTGCCCGCCCCACAGGCCGCGCCCGTCGCGCAGACCAGCCCCGCTTCGCCCCCGCATGCGGCGGACGACGAGGATGGCGACTGGCTCTTCCCGCCCGTGGCCGAGGCGGATTTCGCCTCCTTCAACACCGGCGCCGGCCCCGCGCCCGAGCAGTCGGGCGAAGACCTGGGCGCCCCCCGCAACAAGCGCGACCAGGGCGACGAGTTCAACCGCGACCTGCTCATCCTGGGCGGCGGCCCGGCCGGGCTTACCGCCGCCGTGTACGCGGCCCGCTCCGGCCTTTCCGTGACCGTGCTGGACAGCGGCATGCTGGGCGGCCAGGTGAACCTTACGCCCCTAGTGGAAAACTACCCCGGCCTGGCTTCGCGCAGCGGCGCGCTCCTGGCTTTCAACTTTGTCGAGCACGCCAAACTTTACGCCCAGTTGCGCGGCAACCTGCAAATTGGCGACCCGGTCATGGAAGGCGGAAAATTCAAAGTCGAGACCAGCAACGGCGACTACCGGGGGCGAGCCTTGCTCCTGGCCACCGGTTCGCGCTGGCGCAAGCTGGGTATTCCCGGCGAAGCCGAATACGCCGGCGCGGGCGTGCATAACTGCGCCAGTTGCGACGGCTACCTTTACGCCGGCAAGAAAGTGGCGGTCGTGGGCGGCGGCAACACCGCCATCACCGACGCTCTGCACCTGAAGAACCTGGGCGCCGACGTAACCATCGTGCACCGGCGCGACTCTTTCCGGGGCGAGGAAGCCCTGGCCCGGGCCATTGAAAAAAGCGGCATCCGGGTGGCCTGGGACAGCGCGCCCGTGGCCGTTCTGGGCCAGGGAGGCAAAGCCGCCGGCCTGCGCATCCGCAACAACAAAACCAACGCGGAAACGGAACTGCCGGTGCAGGGCGTGTTTGTTTCCATCGGGCTCATTCCCAACTCCGGCCCGGCCGCGGCTCTGGGGGCGAACCTGGACAAAAGCGGCTATATCGCGGCGGACGGCAACATGCGCACCAATGTGCCCAAGCTCTACGCGGCCGGCGACGTGGTCGGCGGCTACCTGCAAATCGTCACCGCCGTCGCCCGGGGCGCCCAGGCCGCGCACGCCGCTTTCCTGGATTTGCAGCAAGCGGACTAGGGGCATGTCAGCCGGCAAGCCGGCCTGGAGTTTTCGCGTCTCCAACAATCGATTGCTATTTTCAATCGCCTATTATACAAAAATTATTCACCTGATTCAATGGCGCGGCTTCCTGGGTTGGAAGGCGCAGGGCGTGTCTTCCGGGCCGCGCGCTCAACACAATAGGAGATAGTAATGCAATTTACCGGCGCGATTACCGCTTTGGCAACTCCGTTCAAGAACGGACAAATTGACGAAGAAGGTTTCAGAAACCTGATTGAATGGCAAATTCAGGAAGGTATTGACGGTTTGGTACCCGTGGGCACCACCGGGGAAAAAGCCACCCTCACTCACGAAGAATATGAAAAAGCGGTAAAAATTTGTGTTGATCAGGTGAAAAAACGGGTCCCGGTCATCGCCGGGGCCGGGTCAAACAATACCGTCGAAGCCGTTGAACTGCTAAAATTCGTTAAACGTGCCGGGGCCGACGCCGGCATGATGCTGAGCCCGTACTACAACAAACCTACCCAGGAAGGCGTGTACCAGCACTTTAAAGCCATCGGCAAAGCCGTGCCCGGTTTCCCCATGGTCATTTACAACGTGCCAGGCCGCACCGGCCTGAATATGCTGCCCAAAACCGTGGCCCGCATGGCCCGCGACATTCCCGAAGTGGTGGCGGTAAAGGAAGCCTGCGGCAACATCGAGCAGATTGCCGAAGTGATGGAATACGCCCCGGCCGGCTTTACCTGCCTGTCCGGCGACGACTCCATGGTGCTGGCGGCCATGGCCCTGGGCGCCAAGGGCGTTATCTCGGTGGCCTCCAACATCGTGCCCCGCCAGGTGCACGAGCTGTGCGAAGCCTGCCTGAAAGACGACATGGTGAAAGCGCGCGAACTGTTCTACTGGCTCTCGCCCATCAACCGCGCCTGCTTCTACGAAACCAACCCCGGCCCGGTCAAAACCGCTCTGGGCCTTATGGGCAAGCTCGAGTTCAGCCTGCGCCTGCCGCTCGTCCCCATGGCCGAAAACACCGAACAGGCCCTGCGCGACGTTCTCAAGAACGCCAAGCTGATCTGAGTAAACACTGAACCACACCCACAGCCCCGTCCGGGAAACCGGGCGGGGCTGTATTTTTTTACCTGCCCTTTTGTCGTTGAGTACACAAAATTTGCAGCCGCCGCGACTCGGTGCTAGTATACCTGATTGAGTAAACATCCAGCCGGGAGGGAAGCCATGCCGTTTGCCGTTTGTGAAGACAGCCGCATAGAATACGAAGTTAGAGGCCAAGGGCGCCCGCTGGTCCTGCTGCACGGCACCGGCCAGACCGCCCGCGAAACCTGGCAGGGCGTGCTGCGCAAGTTCGAGGCCAGGGGCATTGGCCGCCGGATTGTGCTGGTGAACTATTCCGGCTCCGGGAATAGCGAAGACGACGGCCACCCCCTCACCCTGCCCGGCTTGGCCCGCCAGGTGCTCGCGGCGGCCGACGCGGCCGGGCTGGACAAGTTCGACCTGGCCGGACATTCCCTGGGCGCTTGCGTGGCTTTGCAGGCCGCCGCCGATTTTCCCGAACGGGTGCGCAAGGCTGCCCTGCTGGCCGGTTTTGCCTCGGCCGGGGACGGCCGCCTGCAATTCCAGTTTAACTGGTGGAAGCGCCTGGCCCTGACCAGTCCGGCCGATTTGGCCGCCCTGTTCATGTACACCTGCTTCAGCCCGGCTTTCCTCTCCCGCCTGGGGGCGGACAAGATTGCCGGCGCCGTGAAATTCATGGCGAAAAACGGCAACTGGGTGGGCGCGGCCCGGCAAATCGACCTGGACCTGCGCCTGGACCTGCGGGAAACCGCCGCTCAAGTGCGGCCGGAAGTGCTGCTCATCGATTGCCTGCAGGATTTCGTCCTGCCCGGCCGCCTGGGGCGGGAGCTGGCCGAAGCGCTGCCGGCTTCGCGCCATGCCGAACTCGACGCCGGACACGCCGGGGCGATCGAGCAGCCCGGCCGCCTGGTGGAGCTGTTGGACGAATTTTTTGGCTGAGGCGCGCGAGTTATAAAAACTGACAAACGCCCGGTCCTGATTGCATAATAAACAAAAAGGCGTAACCAACCGCCCGCAAGATCTAAGGAAAGGCAGCTTAATGAGGATTTTTGTTTCCTGACAAGCCCTGTTCTGGCAATCGAGTTCCGGGCGGAGCGAATTGTATCAAGACATACATGAGCTTCGCACGGGAGGAGCCTGACGCGGCCAATGAGCAAAAAGACCATTAAGCTGCCTTTCCCTAAGCAGAGGAAAGACATGCGCGAGTTAAACTACGTGGATTCCATTCGCCGCCAAGTGCTGCGCATGGTGGCTTCCGCCTTCATGAACGCCGGGAACGTCGGCAAGACCGTGGAAGAAATTCCTTTTGAAATCCGTCCCAAGGACGGCATGCACAACCGCTGCTGCGTCTTCAAGGACCGGGCCATCCTGCGCTACCGCATCATGGCGGCCATGGGCCTGTTGCCGGACGACGAAAAAGACGACCATACCCCGCTGCGCGAATACGCGGAGCGCGTCCAGGAGCGCGACAACTGCTTCGAGCACATTGAGCGCGGCCAGCCGCGCTATGTGATCGCCTCCTGCGACATTGCCTGCCACGGTTGCGTGCCGGCCCGGTATTTTGTGACCAACGCCTGCCAGGGGTGCGTGGCCCACCCCTGCACCTCGGCCTGCCGTTTTGGCGCGGTGTCCATTGTGAACGGCAAATCGCAAATCGACATCAAGAAATGCCGCAACTGCAGCAAATGCAAGGGCGCCTGCCCTTACGAGGCCATCGTGCAAATTTCCGTACCCTGCGAAAAAGCCTGCCCGGTGAGCTGCATCAAGAAGAATGACACCGACGGCCGGGCGGAAATCGACCTTGCAAAGTGCACCAGTTGCGGGCGCTGCATGCGGGCCTGTCCCTTTGGCGCCATGCTGGAGCGCAGCGAAATTGTGGACGTGATCAACCAGATCCGCTGCGAAAGGCACCTGACCGCCCTGGTGGCTCCGGCCATTGCCGGGCAGTTCCAGGCTTCGCTCCCGAAAATTTTCGGGGCGCTGAAAAAGCTCGGCTTTACCGAAGTGCTGGAAGTAGCCAGCGGGGCCGACCTGACCAGCCAGCACGAAGCCAGCGAGTTTGTCGAACACCTGGACCAGGGCCGGGCCTTCATGACCACCTCCTGCTGCCCGGCCTACATGCGGGCGGCGCGCAAGCTCATTCCCGAACTCATGCCCTTTGTTTCCAAAACGCCCACCCCCATGCACTACACGGCCGAACTGGCCTTGGAGAAATTCCCGGACACCGTGCCGGTGTTCGTCGGCCCCTGCGTGGCCAAACGGGTGGAACGGCTGCGCGACAACATCGTCAAGCACGTGCTCACCTTTGAGGAATTGGGCGCGCTGTTCGAGGCCGCCGGCATCGTGCCGGAAAACTGCCCCGAGGAAGCCTTGGGCGACGGCGCTTCGCCGGAAGGCCGCCGCTATGCCGTGACCAGCGGCGTGGCCTCGGCCGTGCAGGCCAGGGTGGGCGACAAGCTGGCAGTGCGGCCGGTTTACATCAACGGCCTTTCGGACAAGCAGATTCATCAGTTGCGCTCTTTCGCCGCCAGCGGCGCCTGCCCGGGCAACCTGGTGGAAGTGATGGCCTGCGAAGGCGGCTGCGTGAACGGCGGCGGCGTGCTGGCCGACCCGGAGCGCAGCGCCAGGGCTGTGGACGGCTTTGCCAAGAGCGAAGCTGCCTCGTAATTGAGTCCGTTATATTATTGGTGCAGCGGTATATAATAAATGTTATATTCGATGCTGAGGCGACGATTAGCCCGCAACCCCAAAATCTTCCGGAACCAGAGCATGACTGATAAACCCCAGCGTATTCGAGATCCGCTGCATGATCTCATTAATTTCAACGGCGAACTAACTGAAAGGCTATGCTGGCAAATAATTCAGACTGAAGAATTTCAACGTTTGCGCCGCATCAAACAGCTTGGGTTTTCCGATTATGTATACCCCGGCGCTTCCCATACACGTTTTGCGCATAGCCTTGGTGTGTTTCATATTGCCCGTAAACTTCTGAACATTCTGCAACACGATTTTCCAAAAGATTATAACAGTATAAAGGCCCAGCACACATTGGTCGCTGCCTTACTGCATGACATCGGGCACGGCCCTTTTAGCCATGCCTTTGAAAATTTTCTTGCCGCCTGCGATTTTGGAAAAAAAGATCATGGGCACGAGCGAAAAAGCATAAGGATTATCAAGGAAACTGAGGTAGGGAAGATACTCAGACGTGGATTCAACTCGTCCTCATGCCCGGAGGATATCGCGGCTATTCTGGATTCTGAGACCACTGTGGCGGACTACCATGACGCCATAGTATCAAGCCTGTTTGACGCCGACCGCCTTGACTATATGCAAAGAGATCGTCTGATGACCGGCACACAACTTGGCGGTATTGATTTTTCCTGGCTGCTTGCCAACTTAACGTTTGGGGAAGTCGCCGCAGGCACAGACGATCAAGAAACCAGCAATCACAAAACCTTCGTGCTGAACGCCAAGGCGATTCCCGCGGCCGAATCTTACGTGCTGGCCTTATTTCAGCTCTATCCGACTGTCTATTTTCACAAAACAACCCGATGCTTTGAGGTTTTATATACCCAACTGCTGAAAAAACTGCACC
>JAISDX010000020.1 GCA_031264465.1 Deltaproteobacteria bacterium
CAGGCCGCCGCTCTGGTGGATTCCATCATGGAAGAAATTCGCCGTGCCGGCCAGGGCGCGCCGCGCCATACTGGATTTGGCGAGCCGCGCTGGCCTTTGCTGATTGCATATTGCGAATCCAACCCGCTGCCCCAGCGCTCCATCAACGCCCTGGCCCGCTGCCTTTCCGACGACGGCTTCATCCGGGACGAAGCTTCGCCGGATTTGCTGCTGGTGCGCGGCGAACTGCGCCGAATCCACCAGCAATGCAACCGCAAGGCCGGCGACTTTGCCCGGCAGTACAACATCACCCAATATTTGCAGGACGATTTCATCACGCTCTCCTCCGACCGCTACGTGCTGCCTCTGAAAAGCAACTTCAAGGGGCGGTTGCAGGGCATTATCCATGACTATTCCCAAACCGGCGAAACCTGCTACTTCGAGCCCATGTTCCTGGTGGAGCTGAATAACCGCCTGCAGGAACTCAAACGCGAGGAACACGAGGAAGAACGCAAGGTCCTGCTGTACCTGGCCGAGCTTTTGCTTGCGGAACTGCCGTTCCTGCGCTCGGCCTTTGCGCTCCTGGTCAGCCTGGACGTGCTCCAGGCCAAGCACCGCCTGGGCCTGGCCTACGACGGCCGCCTGCCGGCTTTTGAACAGCCTGCGGAAAGCCTGGCCGTAAACTTGCGGGAGGCGCGCCACCCGCTCCTGGCCCTGGCCTTTGCCCGGGCCGAGGAAGCCAGACGCAACGGCCGGAAAAAAGACGCCGCGCCAAAGGCCTCGTCAGACGTATCGCCGGACGCCCGGGAGCCCGTGCCCACGGATATAACCCTGAAAGCCGGGCAGCACGCCCTGGTGATCAGCGGCGGCAACGCCGGCGGCAAGACCGTGTGTCTTAAAACCCTGGGGCTGATCGCCCTCATGGGCATGTGCGCCATTCCAGTGCCCGTGGCGCCGGGCAGTTCGCTCCCGGTCTGGAGTTTTATCCTGCCTTTTATCGGCGACGATCAGAGCCTGGAAGACCACGTTTCCACCTTCACGGCCCAAATTACCCAACTGGCCGAAAACTGGAGCCGCATAGACGAAAACTCGCTGGTCATCCTGGACGAATTCGGGGCCGGCACCGACCCGGCGCAGGGCGCGGCCCTGGCTCAGGCCGTTATTGACGAGTTGCTCGAGCGCGGCGCGCACGTGTTTGCCGCCACGCACTTTCCGGCCCTCAAGGCCTACGCCCTGTCGCGCGAAAAAGTGCGGGCCGCTTCGGTCCTGTTTGATCCGGCCAGCAAGAAGCCGCTCTACAAGCTGGTTTACGACCAGGTAGGGGCCAGCCAGGCCCTGGACGTGGCCCGCGAGCACGGGTTGCCGGAAGCCGTGCTGAAAAGAGCTCAGCACTATCTCCTGCTGGACGGCGAGGACACCGGGCTTTTGCTCGAACGCCTGAACGGCCTGGCTGTGGAGCGAGAGCGCGAAATCCAGGATTTGAAGAAAGAAAGCGACTCCTACCGGCAAAAGCGCGGCCGTCTGGAAGAAAAATTCGCGGCCGACCGGAAAAAGCTTTTCGACGGCATCCAGGCCGAGGCCCAAGGCGTGTTGCGCGACTGGAAAACTTCGCGCGTTACCCACAAACAGGCTTTGAAGTCGCTTTCCCGCCTGCGCGCCGACTTGCTGCAGGATACCGCAAAAGCCGGGGAAGCCGCCGGCGAGGCGGCGCGGTTTGGCGATATTTCTGCCCTGGCGCCCGGCCAGACGGTGTTTTACCGTCCCTGGGGCAAAAAGGGCCGGGTACTGGAGCTGGATACGCGCCGGGGCCGCGTGCGCATTGATTTTGCCGGCGTGACCATGTGGACGGACCTGGCCGAACTTTCGGAGCGGTCTCCGGAAAACGCTCCGGCCGGCGGCCCGGCAAAGGGCGCGGCGCCTCCAGCCGTCGGCCCGGGCGGCGCCGTGGTAGCCAATGTTGAAAGAAGTTCGAGCCTGAGGCTTGACTTACGCGGAAAACGTGCTGATTTTGCTTTGGCGGAACTGGCGCAGTATATTGACTCCGCCATTCTGGGCGGGCGCGACCTGGTCGAAATCATTCATGGTCGCGGCACCGGCGCTTTGCGCCGGGAAATTCACGCCTTCCTCAAGGATAACCCCGCCATCAAGTCCTACGCCCTCGCCCCGGAAGACCAGGGTGGCGACGGGGTGACCCTGGCTGAACTCAAGTAACTCGCGGGCACGGTTTTATGAATGCAAGGCGCGGCTTTGGCTCTGGCGACTCCGCCATCCAGGCGATTAAAGATCGCCTGAATATAGCGGATCTGGCCCGGCGCTACGTCAATTTGCAGCGGGTGGGCCATCGCTGGATGGCGCCTTGCCCCTTTCACCAGGAGACTAAGCCATCTTTTTCCGTGGATGAGGAACGCGGCTCTTTTTACTGCTTCGGCTGTCAGGCTTCGGGCGACCTGATCTCCTTTTACCAGCGCATCAACGGCTTGGATTTCAAAGACGCCTTGGAGCAACTGGCCCAGGAAGCCGGGGTGTCGCTCCGGGACCGGCCGGCCGGCCCCGAGGCCCGGGCGGCCGGCGACCTGCGCAGGAACGCCCTGAAAATGCACGAGGCCGCCAAGAATTTTTACGCCAGGAACTTGGCCTCCAGCGCCGGCGCGGCTTGCCGCGACTACCTGGCCCGGCGCGCCTTGGACGAAAAAATAATCCAGGGTTTCGAACTGGGCTGGAGCCTGGACGAATGGGGGGCCTTGGCCGCGCTCTTCGAGCGCTCCGGTTTTAACAAGGAGCAGGGCGTGCAGGCCGGGCTCCTGACGAAAAGCGATCACGGCCGGGTGTACGACCGCTTCCGTCACCGGCTGATGTTCCCGATCAAAGACCTGAACGGGCGCACCATCGCTTTCGGCGGGAGGATAATCGACAACGCCGACGAGGCCAAATATATCAACAGCGCCGACTCGCCGCTCTACAAAAAAGGCGGTAACTTGTACGGTCTGTTCCAGGCCAGGCGGGCCATCACGCTGAAAAAATCCGTGCTGCTCACCGAAGGCTACATGGATGTGCTAACCCTGCACCAGTTCGGCTACCAGAATTCCTGCGGCGCGCTGGGCACGGCTTTGACGCCGGAGCAGGTCAAGCGCCTGGCCGGTTTTTGTTCGGATTTCGAGCTTTTGTTCGACGGCGACGGCCCCGGCCGCAAGGCGGCCATGCGGGCTGCGGAAATGCTCATGGCGCGCGGCTTGCGCTGCAAGGTGACGCTCCTGCCCGAAGGCGAAGATATCGACAGCCTGTTGAAAGCCCAGGGTACGGAGGCTTTTGAACGTTTGCGCCGACAGGCGCCGGACGGCCTGGGGTTTTGCATGCGGGTGCTCAAGGCCGATTACGCGCCCAAGGATATTGTGGCCTGGACCAGGCAATTTCTGGCCAGCCTGGAGCAGCCGGAATATTTTTCTTTCTACGCCTCGGAACTGGCGCAGGGACTGGGTATGGAAGAAAGCTTGATTCGTCGCGATTTTTCGCATACATTAATAATTTCGGCCCAAAGCTCGCGGCGAGATAATTTTGCGGCGAATGCGGGGCTTGGAACGGCTGGCGCCGGACCGGCGGGAGTTGCCGGAACGGGCGGAACGGGCAAGGCTTTGCGCGGCCCGGCCGTGGAAACGCAGGTGCTGGATTTTTTGGCGCGCTACCCGCAATATGCCGCGCGCCTGCGGGAGGCCGGAGCGGAATTCGTGTTCGCCACGCCGCGCGGCCTGGAGTTTTGGGCAAAGATCATGGACTGCGGGCCGGATTTTGCCGAGCCTGATATTTTGGCCAGCCTGGACGATAAGCAAAGGGCTTTCTGGACGCGCAGCCGCGATTTTGAGCGCATGCCGGCCAGTTCGGAAAAAGAGCGGCTGCAACTGGAACAGATTTGCTCCGGCATTGAACGCCTTATCGCAAAACAGAACAATCACTCCCGTACTCAGGTCTTGAGCCAGCTCAATGACGACGATTACGAGGTTGAAGTTTTAAAAAGTTTGCACGAAAAACTCACAGGAAAACCGCTTGTGGAGAGTAAAAATGAGTAATGTCAAAGATATTCAGCAAATTCAGGCCTTGATTGCCAAGGGCAAGAGCACCGGCTTTCTGACCTTTGAGGAAGTCAACAAGGCTCTGCCTTCGGAGGCCAGCACTCCCGAGCACATTGAGGAAGTTATCAGCGTTTTCGAGCAGCTCGACATCGCCATTGTCGACTCCGAAAAAGAAGGCAAGAAAATTAGCGTTTCCGCCGCCGAGCCCGAAGACGACGCCGTTGTCGACGGCCCGCTCGACCTGGTGGAAGACGAAGATATTGTGGACTATTCCTCGCGTAGCACCGATCCGGTGCGCATGTACCTGCGCGAAATGGGCGCCGTGCCTCTTCTGGACCGCGACGGCGAAGTGGTTATCGCCAGGAAAATCGAAAGCGGCGAGCAGGACGTGCTCTACGCCCTGGTGGAAGTGCCGGTGGCCGTGGAAGAGCTTATCGCCGTGGGCGAAGACCTCAAGCACAACCGCATCAAGTTGAAAGACGTGGTTAAAACCATTGAGGAAGACGACCCCAGCGAAGACGAAATGAACCAGCGCCAGCGCGTCATCCTGCTGTTGGAAGAGATCAAGAACACCTACAGAAAGAAAAGGAAAATCTACGCCCGGTTTGACGAGTGCAACACCCTGGACAAAAAGGTGGCCGGCATTCAGAAGGAAATCGTCGCCTTCAAGGAAGACATCGTCTCCCACCTGCGCGACATCAAACTGGAAAAAACGCTTATTGACCACATTATCGAGACCGTGGAGGATTACGTGCGGCAGATGCACAACTGCCACCGCGATCTCTCCGCCTACGTGCTCTCCACCGGCAAAACCCAAGCGGAACTGGTGGAATTGTTCAGGAAGATGGACGAGCGCCAATGTACCCCCAAGGACGCGGCCGTGGCCCTGAGCCTGAGCCTGGAGGAGATTTTTCCTTTCAAGGAAATGATTGCCGGGAAAATTGAAATTCTCAACCGCCTGCAGGAAAAATGCAGCCACAACGTCGGCGACCTGGAAGAAGTGCTCTGGCGCATCAAGCGCGGCAACACCGCCGCCACCCGGGCCAAGCAGGAGCTCATCCGCTCCAACCTGCGTCTGGTGGTTTCCATTGCCAAAAAGTACACCAACCGCGGTTTGCAATTCCTCGACCTGATTCAGGAAGGCAACATCGGACTGATGAAGGCCGTGGACAAGTTCGAATATCAGCGCGGTTACAAGTTCTCCACCTATGCCACCTGGTGGATTCGCCAGGCCATCACCCGCGCTATCGCCGACCAGGCCCGCACCATCCGTATTCCGGTGCATATGATCGAAACCATCAACAAGCTCATTCGCACCTCCCGCTACCTGGTGCAGGAACTGGGCCGCGACCCCACCCCGGAAGAAATCGCCGAGCGTATGGACTACCCGGTGGACAAGGTTAAAAAAGTGCTGAAAATCGCCAAGGAACCGATTTCTCTGGAAACCCCCATCGGCGACGAGGAAGATTCCAGCCTGGGCGATTTCATCGAGGACAAGAAAGCGGTGGCCCCGGCCGAGGAAGTGGTCAACACCAAGCTTTCCGAACAGATCTCCAGCGTGCTGGCCGACCTTACGCCGCGTGAGGAACAGGTGCTGCGCAAGCGCTTTGGCATTGGAGAAAAGAGCGATCACACCCTTGAGGAAGTGGGCAAGCTCTTCAACGTCACCCGCGAACGTATCCGCCAGATCGAAGCCAAGGCTCTGCGCAAGCTGCGCCACCCGGTGCGCAGCCAGTCGCTGCACAGCTATTACGAAAATTAGGGAAAGGCAGAAAAAAAGAACCGAGGCCGTCTTTTGGGCGGCCCCGGTTCTTTTTTATGAATCAGGGTTGAAGGTTAGTGGTCGTGGGAGGAGTCGGTGTAACGCGCGGCGTCGAAGTCGAACTTGCGGTGATGCTTGCTGCTGAGGCGCTGGCACACGTAAAGCAGGCCGAACCACACCGGCATGAGCATGAGCACCATGCGCGTATCTTCTTCAAGCGCGAGCAGCACGATCACGAACACGAAGAAGAGCAAGGTGATGTAGCAGGTCGTGGTGCCGCCGGGCAGCTTGAACTTGGAGGCCTGGTGCCGTTCCGGGTACTTTCTGCGGTAGGAGAGGTAGGAGAACAGGGTCATGGTCCAGACGAACATCAGCAAAATGGCGGCGATGGTGGTCATGACGGTGAACGCGGCCATAATTGACGGCATGATAATCAGCATGCTCGTGCCGAGGAGAACGCAGATGCAGGAAAAAAGCAGCGCGTTGGTCGGCACCCGGTTTTGGCTGAGCTTGCCGAAGAACTTGGGGGCGGCCCCGACTTTGGCAAGCCCGTACACCATGCGGCTGGTCGAGTAAATGCCGCTGTTGGCCGACGAAGCGGCCGAGGTCATGGCCACGAAGTTGATGATGCCGGCGGCCGCCGGAATGCCGACCATGGCGAAGGTGGTTACAAAGGGGCTGGCGCCCGGGTCCAGGCTGTTCCAGGGGGTGATGGCCATGATGGCCAGAAGGGCGAACGCATAGAACAGTATAATACGGAGCGGAATGGTGTTGATGGCGCGGGGCAGGTTGGTTTCCGGGTTTTTGGCTTCCGCGGCGGCGGCGCCGATAAGCTCAATGCCGCCAAAAGCGAAAATAGCCATCTGGAAGCCGGCGAAAAAGCCCAAAGCTCCCTTGGGGAACAGCCCGCCGTTTTCCCAAATGTTGGCAAGCGAGGCAACGTGTCCGTCAGGCGAGACAAAGCTGGTGAGCACCAGAATCGCGCCGATTACAATAATAGCTACAATGGCGATGACCTTGAGCAGGGCGAACCAGAACTCCATTTCGCCGAACAGGTTCACGGAAACCAGGTTCAGGCCCACCAGCAGCAAAACGCAGCTGATGGCCGGTATCCAGGCTGATATATCCGGGAACCAGAAATACACGTAACTTGATATGGCTATGACGTCGGCGGTGCCTGCCACCACCCAGACAAACCAGTAGCTCCAGCCGATAAAGAAACCGGCTTTTGGTCCGAGGATATCTTCGCAGAAGTCCGTGAAGGATTTATAGGACAGGTTGGAGAGCAGGAGTTCGCCCATGGCCCGCATGACCAGGTACATGAAAAACCCGATAATCAGGTAAACGAATACGATGGAAGGGCCGGCCATGGAAATGGTCTTGCCCGAGCCCATGAACAGGCCGGTACCAATGGCGCCGCCAATGGCGATAAGCTGGATGTGCCGGTTGCTGAGGCCTCTTTTCAATTTTTCCTGTTTTTCGGGAGCGTCAATAGATTGCTTGGTAGACATAAAAGAATTTCTCCAAGTTAAGATGAATACGTAAGCCGGTATCACCGCCGGGCGGGCGGGAGTGCGGCCACTTCAACAAGCCGGGCTTGTTGAACGCACTACGAGGTTTAAGTGGTGGGGCGGCGCTCCGGAGCCTGTTGAAACACCGCGAGGGTTGGTAGTACCAACGCGCCCCGGGCGGCCTGCCGCGCTTGGTATGGGCTGGCGCGAGGGTCGTCGGGGCGGGCGCCTGGGCGTTTACTGTCCCAGGGAGTGTTCCGGGCGTTCAACCGGAACGTGAATAAAAGCTGGCGGGTAAAAGCGTTTTCCAGAAGGAGGCACTCCGTGGCAACGTCAACCGGAATGCTGGCGGCGCGGTTTCTGCCGGAGGGCTGGAACCAGTCCGAGGGCGCCCTGCTGGAAACAAAGAATTTTTTGAAAGCCGGCCCCTGGGCGTCAGGGGAAAGCTCGGGCCTGGGAATGCGGCTGGCCGCCAAGTCGGGGCTGCCCAGGACATATGGACCGGGCAACTCCGTCTGGATGCGCGGCGCTTTTTCACTGAGGCCGGGCGGCAGGCTGTAGCGCGAAAAATAAATCGCGCCGGTTTCAAGCCAGGGCGGAGGGGAGGCCGCAGCCAGGAATGGCCGTAGAATCAGCGAAAAAACAAGACCCGGTACAAGACACAAGGTATGTATTTCGCGCATTTTAAACACTACAAAAATCCTTCCTCACCCCCCGTCTCTGCATGGCGGGAGTAAAATTTTCGGTTCATGCGTGGTTAAGCCTTTATTAGCTTATAGTTACATATTATATAAACGGGCTCCGGCAGGCAAGAAATTTAGCGTTTCGCGCCAGCTATTTTCAGGCGGGCCGAAAATGAAAAACTCGACCGGAAATTTCCGATATATTTTTCAATATTTACGGCGAGTTGTCAGGTGTCAGGATTGCACGGTCGCGGCCGGCCAGGCCGCTGTTTCGGCTTTTTTGTTTTCGCACGGGTATTTCCAGCCCAGCAGGCGGGCGGAGTTGAGCACGATGAACAGCGCCCCGGCGTTGTGGGCCAGGGCTCCGACCACCGGGCCCATCAGCCCCAGGGCCGCCAGCACCACCGTGATGATGTTCAAAAGCATGGACAGGCTGATGTTCACCTTGATGGTCACAGCGGTTTTGCGGGCCAGCATGATGAGCTGCGGCAGGCGCTTGATGTCGTCGCGCACCAGCACGGCGTCGGCCGCGTCCACGGCAATGTCGCTGCCCACGCCGCCCATGGCCAGGCCAACGTAGGACGCCTTCAGGGCCGGGGCGTCGTTGATGCCGTCGCCCACCATGCACACTTTGCCCAAGCCGGTTTCCCGCATTTCCTTCCTGATGATGTTCACTTTGTCTTCAGGCAAGAGTTCGGCCCGCACCTGATTTATGCCGGCCGCCTTGCCTATGGCCGCTGCCGCCTGGGCGTTGTCGCCCGTGAGCAGCGTGGTCAAGACTCCCTGTGCGTGCAGGCGGGAAACCGTTTCAGCGGCATCGGCCCGCAGGGTGTCGGACAGGGCGATCAGGCCCGCAATGGCGCCGTCAACGCCAAAGTAAACCACCGTGCCGCCGCTTTCCCGGTATTGTTCGGCCGCCGCGTCAATTTCCGCGCTTGGTTCCAGGCCGTTTTCCCGCATCAGTTGTCTGGTCCCGGCGTACACACGCCGGCCGCCCGCCAGGGCGGAAACCCCGCGCCCCGGAATGGTGCTGAACTCCTGCGGGTCTTGCAGGGCAATTCCTTCTTTCCTGGCGTAAGCGATGATGGCCCGGCCCAGCGGGTGCTCGGAGCGCTGCTCCGCCCCGGCGGCCAGCTCCAGTAATTGCGCCGCGCTCCAGCCCGGAATGAACGTCCGCGCCGCCACCACTTCGGGCTTGCCGTGGGTGAGGGTGCCGGTCTTGTCAAAAGCCACTCGCGTCACCTTGGCCAGGCGTTCCAGGGCGTCGCCCGAGGAAATGAGCACCCCGAAGTGGGTGGCGTTTCCGATGCCGGCCATGATCGCCGTGGGTGTGGCAAGCACCAGGGCGCAAGGGCAGAACACGACCAATATGGTCACGGCCCGGATAATTTCGCCGGTGTAAATCCAGGTGCCGATGGCCGTGGCGAAGGCCGCCACCACAATCCAGGTGGCCCAGCGGTCCATGATGCGCACCACCGGCGTTTTTGAAGCGTCGGCCGATTCCACCAGGCGGATCATGCGCTGGAGCGAGCTGTTCTCGCCCACTTTCACGGCCCGCATCTCAAAAGCGCCCAGTTGGTTCACCGTGCCGCTGAAGACTTCGTCTTCCACGTCCTTGTCCACCGGGAGCGATTCGCCGGTCATGAGCGACTGGTCCACGGCGGTGCGTCCGGCCGTGATCACGCCGTCCACGGCAATGGTTTCGCCGGGCAGCACCCGCAGGGTGTCGCCTGTTCGCACCTCTTCGGCCGGGATGATCTCTTCAATGCCTGCATGCAGCACCCGGGCGGTGCGCGGGGTCAGGTTCACCAGCTTTTCAATGCCTTCACGGGCTTTGCGCACGGTGCGCTCTTCCAAGAGCGAGCCCAGCGACATGATGAAGGCCACTTCCCCGGCCGCGAAAATTTCGCCTATGTACACGGCCGCCACCAGGGCCATGCCCACCAGCAGGTCGGCCTTGATGTCGAACGCGGTCGCCAGTCCGACAACGGCTCCCTTGAGGATGGGCAGGCCGCAAAGCGCGATGGCCACCCAGGCCGGGTCAAGCGGGAAGGGGGGCAGGCCGGACGGCCAGAAAAAGCTGAACGCCAGGGAAACGCCGCCAAGCATGGCGCACAGGATATGCCTTTTTTCCTTGTCCGTTATAATGCCCAACACTTTCATTATACCGCTCCGGATTTGGGGAAACAGGCCTTAAGTCATGCGGGAAAACTGTTCTATGGCGCTCCAGGGTGGCGTCCGAATCGCCATCGGCAATGCCGGTTAGGCGTATATCAAGTGATAACGCATGTCAACGGCCTGCGGAGCAATTACAGCGGCGCAACTGAAAAGGGCCGGGGTAATTCCCGGCCCTTCCATTTGGAGCGGTAAAGCGGTCGTACTACTTGGAGTAGTGTTCGACCTTCGCGGCCCAACCGGCCGGAGCCGGGGTTTTGCCGGTCTGCATGCCGGTGTAGAGTTCGTACAACTGGCGGCTGTATTTACCGACTTTGCCGTCGCCCACGGTGATGGGGGCGGTGCCGTCGTCAAACATGTAGGCGCCGTTGGGGCTGACAACGGCGGCGGTGCCCAGGCCGCCGGCTTCGATGATGTTGCCGTTCTTCAGGTCGGCAATGAAGTCTTTCAGGCGGATGCGTTCCTGGCGGGCCTTGACTTTGCCCATGCCGGCCAGTTCCAGGATGGTTCTGGAAGTGATGGAGTGCAGGATGCTGTCGTTGAAGGCCGGGATGATGAAGGTGCCGTCTTTCAGAACGTGGTAGTGGTTCATGGCGCCGGCTTCTTCAATGTATTCGTTGGCGGCGTCAAGGTAGAGCACCTGGTCGGCGCCGTGATCGTGAGCGTAGTAGTATGGCTTCAGGGAAGCGGCGTAGTTGCCGCCGGTCTTGGAGTTGCCGGTGCCGCCGTGCACGGCGCGGTGGTATTTGGAGGTGATCAGCAGCGTGGTGGCCTTGTTGAAGCCGTCGGCGTAGTAGGGGCCGGCCGGGCTGAGCATGATGTAGTAGATGTACTTGTTGGAGCTCTTGATGCCCAGGGAGTCCTGCACGCCGATCATGGCCGGGCGGATGTACATGGAGGATTCGGGCTGGGTGGGGCAGAAAGCGCGTTCCACGTCCAGAAGGCGCAAGCAGCCTTCGACCTGCAGATCCACCGGGCAGTTGGCCATCATGATGACGTCGGCGGACTTATTGACGCGTTCGGCGTTCATGTTGAAGCGCCAGGCGTACATTTCGCCGTCCGGGTGGATGAAAGCCTTGCCGCCTTCAAACAGGGTCTGGCCGTAGTGCAGGCAGATGGCGCCGGGCATAATTTCAAAGGGGCCGTAGGGAACGATGCGCGGGTCATGCCACTGGCCGTCGTCGTAGTCCACCACGAACATGTGGTTGGTGCGGCCTACGCCGAAAGGCGGGACTTTGTCGTAAGGCTTTTTCTGTTTGGAAGGGTCAAGCAGTTCATACCGAAATTTCATGATTTAAACTCCGTTTTGGTTGTTTGATAGTTAACCAGTAACTCATAACTCCAATAAACCGCGTTCCGACCGCGGCCCAATTACCAAAAATTGCCAAATATAATTGGTGTGGCGCCGCGGACACAACTGTCAACGCGCAGGCGGGCCTGACCAGGCAAGCTCCGCTTGTACGCAAACATCATGGTATATACTGTAAAAAAGGAATTGTGACAACGCCTTTGTAAATTTTTTGCGCCGGTTTGAAGGAAATATCCTGGGAAAGTCCATTATTACGCAAGCTTCTGGCAGCGTAATTCGCGCAGAATTTTGCCGGAATCTTTGCCCCGGTTCAGCCACTTGGGCGGCAGCCGGACGCCGAGGACGAGCTCAAGATCGCGCGCGGCCGCGGCCAGCAGGGCGGCGTTGCCGGAGTCGGCCTGGGCCAGCAGGAAGAGCGGTGTGAGCAGGCGGGCGGAATGTGCTTCCATGAGCAGATCGACCCGGGTAGCCGGGCGCAGGCTGGGGTAAATGCCGGCTTTCATGTGGAGCTTGGCGGCCAGAATGCCGGCTTTGCGCAGCCGCTCGGACAGGCGCAGGCGCTTGGCCAGGCCGGAGGCGGCCAGCATGCCGCGCACCTCGTGCTGGTAGTGATGGGGGAGAATGTCCTCGGGCGTGCCGGTTTTGCCAAGGTCGTGGCAGAGCGACATCCAGGCGGTCAAGAGCCGTATTTCCCCGGTGTTTTTGCCGCCGTTCCCGGGCGAGGCCTTCCAGGTTTCGAACTCCAGTTCGGTTTTGTCCATGACCTGGGCGATGTGCTCCAGCACGTCGGTCTTGTGAAATTCCGACGGCCCGGCCGGGATGCTTTCCGCCCCGGCCAGTTCCCGGAGCCAGTAATCCAGCGCGCCGGTCTGGCCAAGCAGGCGCAGAAAGTTGCCCGGCTTCAGCCCCGTGAGCGCTTTTAGGCATTCCCGCCCGACCCGTTCGGGCGCAATGGCCCGGAAAGTTTCCCGGCCGGCGGCTTCCCGCATCAGGCCAAGGCACTCTTCCGTGGGCTTGAAGTCGGGAAACACCGCGCAAAACCGGGCCGCGCGAAAAACCCGCAACGGGTCGGCCGTGAGCGCGGTCGGGGTGGCCGGCACGAGCAGGCGCGCCCGTAAATCCGCCAAGGCCCGGGGGTGCATGTGTACCACCCCGTTATCTTCCATCAGGAAGCAATTTACGGTAAAATCCCGCGCGTACAAATCTTCCGCCGGGCTGCCGCGCAGTTGCGAATATTCCGCCCCGTCAAGCAGGAAGGCCGGCCCCGCTCCAAGCTTGCGCGCCCCGGGGTTCGCGGCTATAAACTCTTCCTCGGAACCGCTGAAGGCATAGTCGTTATCCGCTGGGGCCTCGCCAAGGAGCAGGTTGCGCACGGCGCCGCCGGCCAGGTAATATTGCATGCGGGCCTTGTAGCACAAAGGCCGGACGCTGTCTGCAAAATCATCTGGAGATTTTGTATTTGAAATTCCTTGCTAGGGTGTGCTTCAAACCTTTGCCGCCAAATGATTGCAGGGCGGCTTTGCCGACCGTTAAGCAAGCGTTTGAAGCGTAAACTCCAAGCAAAAGAAAGGCTGGTGCTAGATGCGGGAAAATAGGGAAGGGCGGCTGATTATCCTGGAGCCCGCCGGCGCCGCTCCGGCGGGCGAGGCGGCGGTAACGGCTCCGTTCACGGCCGGGGAGTTGGCGGCATTGGCGGTTGCGGCCGCGCCCGGCGCTTTGCCCGCGCCCGAAGCCGCCGCCCTGGCCTCGGCCGGGCTGGCCGGGCTGGTGGTCCGCCAGGGGCTCCCGGCCGACCTGTTCGTCTGCGCCGAATGCTCCTCCACTTTCGACCTTGGCTGGCGGCTGCGCGAGCTTGGCTTCATGCGCGAGTGGGACGCCGCCCTGGCGCTGCGCCAGACCGCCGGGCGGGGGCAAATGCGCCGCCCCTGGCAGTCGCCGGGCGGGAACCTGCATGTCAGCTTTCGCTTGCCGGAGCGCTTCATGCGGGAAAGCGCGGCCTCGGTACTGGCGGCTTTTTTGCTGATTCGTTCTTTCGCCGCTTTGGAACTGCCCTTGCTGCTCAAGTGGCCCAACGACCTGGTGCTCATGGGCGAACACGGGCCGGGGAAGCTGGGCGGCTTGCTTTTGGAAGAGCGTTCCCAAGCGCTTCTGGCCGGCCTGGGCGTTAATATTTCCAGACTGCCGGCAGCCGCGAACCTCAGGCCCGAGGCCGCTCTGCCGGCGGCCCGCCTGCCGGAGAATTTTTGCTTTGGCGAGCCGGTCAAATTGTGGCTTGAGCTTGTGCATAACGCGCTTTTGGTTTATGAAAATATGTTCATGGCAAGTTCTTCCAGAGAGCTTCTGTGGGAATCTGAAAAATATCTTTTGTGGAAAGGCTCGGAAGTGCAAGTTTTGGACGCATATGAAAGCGGTTCGATCACTCGGGGCCTTTTGTGCGGCCTTACCGAGCTCGGCGGTCTTCGCCTTCTTGCTTCCACCACTGTCACGGCGGGATCCTCCCCGAATGGATATGCCGCCGACCGGACGGACGGCTTGCGGAACCGCCGGGACGTTTCCCTGTATTCCGGGAGTCTGAGCGTTCCATAATCAGCGTTTCCTCAAGATTACAATTTATTGGGGGCTTTTCCCCGCAAGCAGCAAGGTACGAGAGATGAAAACATTTGAGCAGGTTCTAAGCGAACTGAAGAACAAGCCGATTCTGGTCACCAACCGGGGCATTCCGGCCCGGCGCATTTGCCGTTCCATTCGCGAACGCATCAACGCCGTGGCCATCATGACCGCCACCGACGTGGACAAGACGGCGCCGGCCGCCTCCACGGCCCAGGAACTTCTCCTCCTGGGCGCCGACCCCACCGCCTACCTGGATCTGCCGAAGATCCTCGACCTCGCCAAACGGCGCGGTGTGGTGGGCATTCACCCCGGCTGGGGGTTCGCTTCCGAAGACGACACTTTTCCGGCCCTGTGCCGCGAAGCCGGCATTACTTTCATCGGCTCCACGCCCGAGGCCATGCGCCTTTTGGGCAACACGGTGCAGGTGCGCGCCCTGGCCGGCCGCCTGGGCATCCCGGTGGTGCCCGGCTCCGGCGACTCCGTTGACGTTGCCGAAGCCCGCAAGATAGCCAAGGAAATCGGCTACCCGATCATGCTCAAAGCCGAGGGCGGCGGCGGCGGCCGGGGCATTTTCCTGGTCACCGGCGACGAAGAGCTGGAGTCCGCCTTCTTTAAAGCCTCGACCATGGCCCAGGCTTCTTTCGGCAACCCGAAAGTATACGTGGAGCGCTTTCTCACCAACGTGCGCCATATCGAAATCCAGGTCATCTCCGACCAGTACGGCAACATTTTTGCTTTTGACGAGCGCGACTGCTCCGTACAGCGCAACAATCAGAAGCTCATCGAAATCACCCCTTCCCCCTGGCCGGGCGTAACTTCGCAACTGCGCGACCGTCTCAAGGACTACGCCCGCGCCCTGGTGCGCAGCGTGGGTTACCATTCGGTCTGCACCGTGGAGTTCCTGGTTACGGAAGACGGGCAGCCCTACCTTATCGAAGTGAACACCCGCCTGCAGGTCGAACACGGCATCACCGAAGTGCGCTACGGCGTCGACCTGGTGGAAGAGCAAATCGCCGTGGCTTTCGGTTCCAAGCTGCGCTTCGGCGAAACCAACACCCGCCCCATCCAGACGGCCATGCAGGTGCGCATCAACTGCGAAGACCCGCAAAAAGACTTTTCTCCCAACGCCGGCACCATCACCCGCTACGTTTCGCCCGGCGGCCTGGGCGTGCGGCTGGATTCAAACCTCAGCGCCGGGTACGAATTCCCCTCCAACTACGACTCGGCCGGCGCGCTCCTGATTGCCTACGGTGACAGTTGGGACAAGGTCGTGAGCATTATGAACCGGGCGCTTGGCGAGTACATCGTGGCCGGGGTGAAAACCACCATCCCGTTTTACCGCCAGGTGATGAAAAATCAGAACTTTCTGCGCGGGCAGTTTACCACCTCCTTCATCGCCAAACACCCCGAGCTCATGGACTATACCGACGTGGAGCGCGAATCGGACCGCCTGGCCCGCCTGGTTTCGGAAATTTCCGCCAAGGGCTACAACCCTTACGTGCAGCTCGGCGAATACCGCAGCGGGGGCTGCCCGCGCATGCCCAAGTACGACCCGGTGCTGCCGGATATCGACAAGGATGCCGAAGCCAAAAAGTCACCTTACCCGCACAACGACCGCAAAGCCCTGCTCGATTTTATCCGCGGCTCGGACTACGTCCACTTTACCGACACCACTTGCCGCGACAACACCCAGTCCAACAGCGGCAACCGCTTCCGCCTGGCCGAAGACCGCCTGATCGGGCCGTACCTGGACAACTGTAACTTTTTCTCGCTGGAGAACGGCGGCGGCGCCCACTTTCACGTGGACATGCTGGCCAACATGACCGACCCCTTCGCCGAGGCCCGGGCCTGGAACATTTTCGCGCCCAAGACGCTCAAGCAGATTCTGATCCGCTCCACCAACGTGCTCGGCTACAAGCCGCAGCCGCGCAACCTGATGCACCGCACCGCCGAGGCCGTGGTGGAAGATTACCACATCATTCGCTGCTTCGACTTTCTGAACCACGTGGACAACATGAAGCCGTTCGCGGAAGTGGTCCTGAACGACCCCACCCGGGTATTTCAGCCGGCCATTTCGCTCTCTTGCACCAAGGTGTTCACGGTGCGGCACTACCTGGGCGTGGCCGAGGAAATGCTGAACATGTGCGCCGGCTTCATGGGCGCTTCGCAAAAAGAGGCCAGCCGCCTGATTATCCTGGGTTTGAAAGACATGGCCGGGGTTTGCCCCGCCTCTTTCATGACCGAACTGGTCACGGCCCTGCGCAAAAAGTGGCCCGAACTGGTGCTGCACTACCACCGCCACTACACTGACGGCCATTTCGTGCACGCCTGCGCCGCCGCGGCCAAGGCCGGAGCGCAAATCGTCGATACCTCCATCGCCGCGGCCACCCGCTGGTACGGGCAGGGCGAAGTGCTCTCCACCGCCGCCTACATGGAAGAGCTGGGCCTAAAAACCGCGCTGGACAAAGGTATGATCCGCAACTGCAACTTCGTGCTCAAGCAGATCATCCCTTACTACGACCGCTATACCTCTCCCTATTTCCAGGGTATCGACTTTGACGTGCGCGAGCACGGCATGCCGGGCGGGGCCACTTCCTCCTCGCAGGAAGGGGCGCTCAAGCAGGGTTACATCAAGCTTTTGCCCTACATGCTGCGCTTTTTGGCCGGTACCCGCAAAGTAGTGTTTTACCACGACGTCACCCCCGGCTCGCAAATTACCTGGAACACCGCCTTCCTAGGCGTGACCAGCGCCTACAAGCGCGGCGGCGAGGACGAGGTGCGCCACCTGCTGGAAGTTCTGGAAAGCGTGGTCGACAGGAGCGAAGGCGAACTTTCCGACGAGCTCAAGCGGGAACGGCTGATCATCTACCACGACTGCAACGACGCTTTCCGAGATCTCTTGCTAGGCAAGTTCGGCAAGCTCCCCTTGGGCTTCCCGCCGGACTGGGTTTACCGCAGCGCCTTTCAGAGCGAATGGAAGGCGGCCCTGGCCAGGCGTACCGAGGTTTCGCCCCTGGAAAGCCTTGCGCCGGCCGACTTCGACCTGGAGCACGATGCCCTGAAGGAACTTATCCGGCGCGAACCCACGGAAAACGAGTTCCTCATGTACCTGAACCACCCCGGCGACGCCGTGAAAACCATCGAGTTCAAGCAGAAATTCGGCGACCCGAACAATCTGCCCCTGGACGTCTGGTTTGAAGGGCTGGAAGCCGGCAAGGAAATCAGCTTTAACGACAGCAACGGTAAGCCGCACCACTTTCATTTGCTAAGCATTCAGGGCCCGGACGAACGCGGAGTTTCGGTGGTGCGCTATGTGCTGGATTCCGAGTTTATGAGCCACCAGGTGAAAGTGGCCCAGGGCACCGGCAAGGCCGAATCGAGCCTGATCCTGGCCGACTCCTCCAACCCCAACCAGGTGGCCGCGCCCAGCAACGGCGACCTTTGGGTCATGTACGTCAAGGTCGGCGACATTGTTAAAAAAGGCCAGGAGATCCTAAACATCTCCATCATGAAGCAGGAAAAGGCCGTGTTCGCTCCCAAGGAAGGGCAGGTGGTACGCATTTACAAGACCGCCGACTACAAGGCCAACAAGAAAGTGGTCCCGGTCAAGGAAGGGGAACTTTTGGTTGAACTGGCCGCCGTGCCGTTCTGCTGCCCGAACAAGGACTGCGGCAAGCCGCTGGCCTCGGGGGATTTCGCTTATTGCCCCTTCTGCGGTCAGGCTATTTAGGGAAACGACCCGTATGGCAAGTTATACAGGAAAAAGCGTATTTTACTCGACGCAACATTCATCTGGTGCTAGGGTAATTTCAGGTTCAGTTGAACAACCTTACTTAATCCACAAAACTCAATCCCGAGAGATTACGAGGAGTTAACCACATGGCCAAAGCAAAACTCGATAAACCTCAAGCGGAGACGTTAAAAGGTAAGACCGAGTCTGCGGCACTGACAGAGAAACTCGTCCTGAATGGCGCGCAGATTATCGCCATCGGCGAGGAAGCCGAACTGCTTGTCGGCGGCAAGAACTACAATACCGCGATCATCAGTCAGGTTGAGGGTATCCAGGCTCCGCAGTTTCGCGCCATTTCATCTCTGGCGTTCCATAAACTGCTGGACGAATGCTCCCTGAACGCCGCCCTGGTCCGGGCCGCCGTGGACAGGGAATACAAGCGGGTCGACTGGATGGACCCGGAAATTAGTGGTGACTCCGAATTTCTGCAAAAATTCGTGCGGAGCCTGGGGCGGAGCATCCGTGACGAAGCTTCCACCAAGGCCAACGACGGCCAGAG
>JAISDX010000077.1 GCA_031264465.1 Deltaproteobacteria bacterium
GGCAACATCGGCGAACGCATCATGGCCTGCGGGGGCCGCCATTACGGCAATATTCGCGCCGCCGCCCTGGATTGGCTGGAGCGGGTGGAAATTGCCGGCGACCGCATTGACGACCGCCCCTCCGCCTATTCCGGCGGCATGCAGCAGCGTCTGCAAATCGCGCGCAATCTGGTGACCCTGCCCAGGCTGGTGTTCATGGACGAGCCGACCGGCGGGCTGGACGTTTCCGTCCAGGCGCGGCTGCTGGACCTGGTGCGCGGTCTGGTAAGCGAACTCGGCCTGTCCGTCGTTCTGGTCACGCACGACCTGGCGGTGGCGCGGCTCCTTGCGCACCGTCTGCTGGTGATGCGCCGGGGCGAAGTGGTGGAAAGCGGCCTGGCGGATCAGGTGCTGGACGACCCTCAGCACGAGTATACCCAGCTTTTGGTTTCATCCATCCTGCAGGGCTAAGGGAATTACGGGCATGAAAGACGACAGGAATTTGTTCATCAAGGTACGCGATCTGAGCAAGACTTTTGTTCTGCACCACCAGGGCGGAGCCCGCATCGAGGCCTTCAACGGCTTGAGCCTTGATGTCTGGAGCGGCGAGTGCCTGGCCCTGCACGGGCCTTCCGGCGCCGGTAAATCCACGTTGCTGCGCTCGCTCTATGCCAACTACCGGCCCAGTTCGGGCCGTATTTTTATCCGGCACGGCGCAGGCCTTGTGGAAATGGTCGGCGCCGCCCCGCGCACCGTTTTGGAAGTGCGCAAGAGCATCATCGGCTACGTGAGCCAGTTTTTACGGGTCATTCCGCGCGTCAGCGCCCTGGATATCGTGGCCGAAGGGCTCACCGCGCAGGGAACGCCCAAGGCGGAAGCCAGGCGCAAGGCCGGTGAGCTTTTGGAGCGCCTGCGCATTCCCGGGCGGCTGTGGAACCTTGCCCCGGCCACCTTTTCCGGCGGCGAGCAGCAGCGCGTGAACATTGCCCGGGGGTTCATCCGCCATTACCCGGTGCTGCTGCTGGACGAACCCACGGCCTCGCTGGACGCGGCCAACCGGGCCACCGTGGTCGAACTGATCCGCGAGGCCAAGGCGCGCGGCGCCGCCGTAGTGGGGATATTTCACAACGACGAAGTGCGCGGGGCCGTGTCCGAGCGTGTGTTCAGCCTAAAAGGGAGTACTGTGCATGTCTGATGAATGCTGCTTCATAAATGCGAATATCGTTTTGGAAGATAAAGTCGTAAGCGGGCACCTGCTGGCGCGCGACGGCAAAATAGCCGAAATTGGCGGGAACGGCGCCGGCTTGCGCAACGGCGGCCGGGGCCGCTGCCGTTCATTTCGCTCTTGCCGGATTGAAGATCTGGAAGGCGACTATCTTTTGCCCGGGCTGGTGGAATTGCACACCGACAACCTGGAAAAGCACCTGGAGCCCCGTTCGGGCGTGCTCTGGCCCTCCGGCCGCTCCGCTTTTGTGGCGCACGACGCGCAAGTTGCCGCGGCCGGCATCACCACGGTTTTCGATTCCATTTCGGTCGGCCAGCACCACGATGAAAGCAACCGGCAGACCATGCTCGGCCTGACCAAGGGCGCCATGGAAGAGTCGCGCAAAACCGGCCGGCTCCGGGCGGAACACCGCCTGCACCTGCGTTGCGAGCTTTCCGATCCCCATCTGCTGCCCCTGTTCGCCAGCATGGCGGACGAGCCGGAACTGAGCCTGGTTTCGCTCATGGACCACACGCCCGGCCAGCGCCAGTTCATCAACGAGAAGGCCTACCGCGCCTACTACCGCAAGCACGACTGGAGCAACGCCGAATTCGTCCGGCATCTGGAGCGCATGAACCTGCAACGCGAGGAATATTCCCAACGCCATGCCGAGGAAATCCGGATCTTTTGCCGGGAAAGGCGGCTGCCCATGGCCAGCCATGACGACGTGACGGTCGAGCACGTTAACGAAGCCGTGCGCGCGGGCATGTCCATAAGCGAATTCCCCACCACCCTGGAAGCGGCGCGGCACGCCAGCCGGAGCGGCTTGGTCACCCTGATGGGCACGCCCAACGTGCTGCGCGGCGGTTCGCACTCCGGCAACGTTTCGGCCCTGGAAGTGGCCAAGCGGCGTTCGCTGGGGGCGCTTTCCTCCGACTACGTTCCGGCCAGCCTGCTGCCGGGCGCTTATATCCTGTACCGGAAAGCGGGCTACAGCCTGCCGGAGGCCGTGGCGCTGGTTTCGAAAAAACCGGCCGCGGCCGTCGGCCTGTTCGACCGTGGCAGCATCGCGGCCGGTAAAAAGGCCGACCTGCTCCGGGTGAGCATGCCGGAAAAGTACGAAGAGCGCGAAACCGAGGCCGGCATCAGCATGCCGCTGCCCGAGGTGCGCACGGTGTGGCGCGACGGCGTGCGGGTACTGTGATGGACGGAATACTGCTTTACGTCATGGGGCCTTCCGGCGCCGGCAAGGACAGCCTGATCCGCCAGGCCCGGCAGGATCTGGAGGGCGGGCGGCCCGCCGGCCGCCGGGCAAGGTTCGCCAGGCGCTACATTACCCGCTTTTCCGGCTGCGCCGGCGAAGAGCATTACCCGGTAAGCCCGGCGGGGTTCGCGGCCCTTAAGAGCGCGGGCGAATTTTGCATGGACTGGCAAAGCCACGGCCTGTGTTACGGTATCGGGCGCGAGGTTGAGGAGTGGCTCCGGCAGGGCGACCTGGTGGTGGTGAACGGCTCCCGGGCCTACCTGCCGCAGGCGGAAAAGCTGTTCCCCTGCCTGGCGCCCGTGCTGGTCCGCGCGCGGGCCGAGGTGCTGCGCCAGCGGCTGGAAAGCCGGGGGCGGGAAAGCGCCGCCGAAATCGAGGAACGCCTGTCCCTGGCCGCGTGGGCGCAGGAGAGCGGGCGAGCGGTGATTGAAATTGACAATTCGGCATCTCTGGAAGAGGCGCGGCGGGAATTCCGGCGGGTTTTGGCCGGCTTCGGCTGCGGCGCCTTGAGCGGCTGCCGCCCCGGCATCAAGACGGATTTGCTTGCTCAAGCCCGGTAACAGCCGGGCTTTTTTGCAGCAAAGAAATTTTAAAAAGACGTTTTTCCGACAAATAAATGTAACGCTGCCCACCTACTTTGCCGGCATACGGAGGACAGAAAATGATCAACATACGTAATTTTTCGCGAACTTTCGGCAGCCACAAAGGGCTGGACAATATCAGCATAACCGTGCGCCCGGGTGAAATGGTCGCCCTCATCGGCGCGTCGGGCTCGGGTAAATCCACGCTGCTGCGCCATATCAGCGGCATCATGGCCGGCGACAAGGGCGGCGGCGACATCCGCGTCATGGGCCGCATCGTGCAGGAGGGCGGCAGCATCGACCGGCACATTCGCAAAACCCGCGCGGAAATCGGAATGATTTTCCAGCAGTTCAACCTGGTGGGCCGCCTGGCCGTGCTGACCAACGTGATGCTCGGCTCGCTGGGGCGGGTTTCCATTTTCAAGTCGCTGACCGGGCGCTTTCCCCGGGCCGTGCAAGAGGCCGCGCTTGAGGCCCTGCGCCGGGTGGGCATTGCGGACAAGGCCGGACAGCGGGCCTCCACGCTTTCGGGCGGGCAGCAGCAGCGCGCGGCCATTGCCCGGGCCATGGTGCAGCGGGCCAAGGTGCTGCTGGCTGACGAGCCCATCGCTTCGCTCGACCCGGAAAGCTCGCGCCGGGTGATGGACCTGCTGGAGGAACTGAACCGCCAAGACGGAGTCACCATCATGGTCAGCCTGCACCAGGTCGATTACGCCACGCGCTATTGTCAGCGCACCATAGCGCTGCGGGCCGGACAGGTGGTTTACGACGGCCCTTCGAGCGCGCTCACCCCGGCCGTTTTAAAAGATATTTACGGCGCGGCCAGCGAAGATATGTTCGGCGAAGAGCTGTTCGCGGAAACGGACGAGCCGGCAATGGCCGAAGTAATCCCGCAGCCGTACAGACCGGGCCTTTGCGCCGGCGCGGCCGCTTAACCAAAACCATATGGAAAGGAAACGCGTATGAAAACAGTAAAATATTGCATAGCGGCGGCGCTGATGGCGCTGGTCATGTCCATTTCGGGCGGCGTCTCCGCCTTGGCGGCCCAGGAAGTGATCAATTTCGGGATTATCAGCACCGAATCTTCGCAGAACCTGCGCTCGGTGTGGGAGCCGTTCCTGCAGGACATGGAAAAAAAGACCGGCTTCAAAATCAGGGCCTTTTTCGCCAACGACTATGCCGGCATCGTCACCGGCATGCAGTTTAACAAAGTCCAGCTCGCCTGGTACGGCAACAAGTCGGCCATGGAGGCCGTGGACCGGGCCGGCGGCGAAGTGTTCATGCAGACCGTGGCCGCCGGCGGCGTGGGCGGTTACTATTCGCACCTGATCGCCCACGTTGATTCGCCGCTGAACAACGAAAAAGACCTGCTGGCGAACGCCGGCAAGCTTACCTTCGGCAACGGCGACCCCAACTCCACTTCCGGCTTCCTGGTGCCGGGCTACTACGTATTTTCCCAAAACAACGTCGACCCCAAGCGGGCCTTCAAGCGCATGCTGAACGCCGGGCACGAAGCCAACGCCATGGCCGTGGCCAACAAGCAGGTCGACGCCGCCACCTCCAACAGCGAAGCCCTGGAACGCCTGGAAATCACCAATCCGGAAAAGCGCAAGCAAATTAAGGTCATCTGGACTTCTCCCCTTATCCCGAGCGACCCCCTGGTCTGGCGCAAGGATCTTTCCGACGGAACCAAGGCCAAACTGGTCGCCTTTTTCCTCGACTACGGCGTGAACGGCCCGGATGCGGCCCGCGAGCTGGCCATCCTTGAGGATTTGCAATGGAGCGGATTTCACGTGTCCGATAACGACCAGCTTATCCCCATCCGGCAGCTCGAACTGTTCAAGGACAGGAACAAGGTCGCCGGGGAGGCCAACCTGGACCAGGCGGAAAAGGAGGCCAAGCTGGCGGTCATTGACGCGCAACTGGCCGAATTGGCCGCCCGCCAGAATCAGTTGGCCCGGTCGAAATAGCATAATCCGCGCCGGGATCCCTTCCCGGCGCTCGTTTATGTTGTTTCCCGGCGCCGGGCGCGTGCGCGCGGCCGGGGAGCAGAAAGACCATCCAATAACGAGGCGGCGCTAATGCTCAAGCCGGGTTTGAACAAGCGTTTCATCAACATGTTTTTCGCGGCTTTGGGGCTGTGCGTTGTGGTCTGGGCCTGGCAGGGCACGGAAATGGACATGTCCGCCCTGCTGAACGGTTCGGCCAATATGGCCGAGATGCTCTCGGGTTTTATGCAGCCGGATTTTACCGATTGGCGCTATTATGTCGAGGAGATGGTGGTCACGGTGCAAATCGCCCTGGTCGGGACCTTGCTGGCTATCATATTTTCCGTGCCGCTGGGGGTGCTCAGCGCCGACAACGTCGTGCCCTGGTGGGTGTACCAGCCGGTGCGGCGGCTCATGGACGTGTTCCGCGCCGTGAACGAGATGGCCTTTGCCATGATTTTCATCGCCGCCGTCGGCCTGGGGCCGTTCGCCGGGGTGCTGGCCCTGTTCGTGCATACCACCGGCGTGCTGGCCAAGCTGTTTTCCGAAGTTGTCGAGGCCATCGACCCGCAGCCGGTCGAGGGCATTCGCGCCACCGGCGCCGTGGCCATGGAAGAGGTGGCCTTCGGGATTATCCCCCAGGTGCTGCCCTTGTGGATTTCTTACTCGCTGTACCGCTTTGAATCCAACATCCGTTCGGCCGCCGTACTGGGCATGGTTGGGGCGGGCGGCATCGGTTTTTCGCTTTCCGAGCAGCTTCGGTCCTTCAATTTTGGCGCCACTGCCGCTATCATGCTGATGATTATCGTGGTGGTGGTGATATTTGACCTGTTGTCGCAGCAAATTCGCAAAAGATTCGTGTAGGAAAAACCCATGGCCAGCGATTACCGCTATGCGGTTTACTTTGTGCCGGGGCCGGCCAGTCGGCTGGCCGGTTTGGCAAACAACCTGCTGGGGCGGGAGAGCGAAAACGCGCGCCGCCTGCCGCAGCCGAGCTTGCCCGGCTGCCCCCCGGCCAGGCTCGAGGCCATTACCGACGAGCCGCGCCGCTACGGTTTGCACGCCACCCTCAAGCCTCCTTTCTACCTGGCCCCGGGCTGTACCGAGGGTGATGTTGTTGAAATGGCAGGACGCTTCGCCGCCGCCTGGCGGCCGTTCAACCTGAGCGGCCTGAAAATCAAGTGCATATCGTCCTTTCTGGCCTTGGTGCCGGACGCGCCCAAGGCTGGCAACAGCGCCAGGGAGCGTTTGCGCGCCCTTGCCGATGCCGCCCTGACGGGCTTTGACCGCTTGCGCCGGCCTCCCACGGCCGGAGAAATAGCCGAAAGAGCCGGACGGAGCCTCAGCCCGCGCCAACTGGATTATCTGAAAAGATGGAGCTACCCTTACGTGCTTGAAGATTACCGGTTTCACCTTACCTTGACCGGGCACCTGCGCGACCGGGAAGAGGCCGGCAAAATAAAGGACATTTTCGCGGACTATCTGGCGGAGAGTTTGCCCCTGCCCCTGGCGATTGATTCGGTGTGCATTTGCCGGCAACAGATTACCGAGGGCCGGGCCGAAGCTTTCAGTGTTTTGGAGCGGTTTTTTTTTGCGAGGCGATAATTTTCATATCATTCCCGGCGGGCCGGGTTCGGGCAAAAGCTCTTTTTTGGCTAGCGGCCGGCCGGAATGATTTCAATCCAGTAGCCGTCCGGGTCGCTGATAAAATAGAGGCCCGCCGGCTCGTTTTCGTAGCAGATACAG
>JAISDX010000115.1 GCA_031264465.1 Deltaproteobacteria bacterium
CGGGCGTAGTCTCCCTCATGTACGCGAACAGCGAAACCGGCACTATTTTCCCCATCCCCGAAGCTGCGGAGCTGACCGCTGCGCGGGGAGCGATCCTGCATGTCGACGCCGTGCAGGCCGTGGGGAAGATTCCCATTGATCTCGCGCGGCTTCCGCTGCATTACCTCTCTTTTTCCGGGCACAAGCTGCACGGGCCCAAAGGCATCGGGGTCTTGTACGCCCGCCGGGGAACGCCGTTTCGTTCCCCCCTGGGCGGGCGCCAGGAACGCGGCCGCCGCTCCGGCACGGAGAACGTGCCGGGCATTGTGGGACTGGGGATGGCCTGCGAACTGGCGGGAAAGCATATCCAGGATGAAAACACCAGGGTCCGGGCGCTGCGGGACAAGCTGGAAGCGGGGCTGCTCCGGGCCGTGCCGGATTCCCGCGTCAACGGCGACCTGACCAACAGGCTGCCCAACACCGCCAATATTTCCTTTAAATATGTGGAAGGCGAAGCCATTCTGCTGCTGCTGGATCAGCAGGGCATCTGCGCTTCGTCCGGTTCCGCCTGCGCCTCCGACAGTCTCGAACCCTCGCACGTATTGCGCGCCATGGGGGTGCCCTTCACCTTCGCCCACGGTTCCGTGCGCCTGTCGCTCTCCCGCTATACCACCGAGGCGGAAATCGACAGAACTCTGGAGGTTCTGCCTCGGGCGATCGCCAGGCTGCGGGAAATTTCACCGTACCGCGACGCGCCGGATACCCAGGCCGCCAGCCAGCCAGCGTTGAGCTGTTAAAACCGTCAAGGAGCGCCCGCATGCCCGCCCACTTCCAGGACAATCCCCATTCAGCCGGCCACACGCCTCTGGTGCGCCTCAATAAGCTGGCGAGCCCGCCAGCGCGTGTTTTCGCCAAGATCGAGGGCCGCAATCCCGCGTACTCGATCAAGGATCGCATCGGCACGGCCATGATCGAAGACGCGGAAAAGCGCGGCCTTCTCAAACCGGGCATGGAGCTCGTCGAACCCACCAGCGGCAATACCGGCATCGCTCTGGCCTATGTGGCGGCGGCCAGGGGCTATCCGCTGACGCTCACCATGCCGGAAACCATGAGCATTGAACGCCGCCGGGTTGTGGCCATGCTCGGCGCGCGGCTCATATTGACGCCGGGCGCCGCCGGCATGCCCGGCGCCATCAAGCGGGCGGAAGCTCTGGCGCGCGGGGAACCGGACAAATATTACATGCCGCGGCAGTTCACCAATCCCGCCAATCCGGCGGCGCATGAAGCGACTACCGGCCCGGAGATCTGGAACGATACGGACGGCCAGGTGGACGCGCTTGTCGCCGGCGTGGGCACGGGCGGCACCATCAGCGGCATTTCCCGCTACATCAAGAAAACGCGGGGCAAAAACATTGTGGCGGTGGCGGTGGAACCGGCGGCCAGCCCGGTCATCACGCAATACTTGGCCGGCGAACCGCTCCAGCCCGGCCCGCATAAAATCCAGGGCATCGGGGCGGGCATCATCCCGGAAACTCTGGATCTGAGCTTGGTGGACCGCGTGGAAACGGTGAGCAATGAAGAAGCCGTCGAGTTCGCCCGCCGTCTGGCCCGCGAAGAAGGGATTCTGGCCGGAATTTCCTCGGGGGCGGCCGTGGCGGCGGCGGCGCGTCTTTCCCGCCTGCCGGAGTTCCGGGAAAAAAACATCGTCGTCATTCTTCCCGATGCCGGCGAGCGCTATCTGTCTTCCGTGCTGTACGAAGGCGTTGGCGAATATGAGCCGCTCCCCGGCGGCGACCGGCGTAACGCCCCCGCCTGAAGCGGAATCCGCTGCCAGCGGAGTTCAAACGGCGAATTCCCGTTCCCATTTCCCCACCTCCCGCGCCAGGATGTCCTTTTGAAAAGCCTCCATATCCAGGCCGGGAATCAGAGCGCGGCAAACGCACGCTTCAAAGTCGCGCGGCAATTTCCCCCGGCGCAACGCCAGCCACATGGAAACGTCTTCAAACAGGCTGCCTGCGTCATAGGCGGTCAGTTCTTTGGCCTTTTCCGCAATGCCTTGGCAGGAGGCGCAGACTATGGCGACGCCCAGGCCGGCTTGCGCGCAGGAAAGCAAAAAATCCGCGTCGCCGGTAAGCACCGGCGCCGGTTGCAGCCCGGCGCGCCTGAAAGCCGCTTCCACCTGCTGCTGTTCGACGTAATTTTCCGGGTAGCAGAGCAACGGCAGAGCCGCCAACCGCTCCAGGTCGGGCGGGGCCGGCGCCGTTGCGAAAAATTCGCGCAGGCCGGCGATAACGAAGCGCAACTTGGGGCAGGCCCGCGCAATCACCCCCGCCTTGCCCAGCATCCCCCGGCCGCCGATGCCGATATCGGCGCGGTTGTGCACCAGAGCCTCGGCCACTTCATCCGCCCCGCACTGTCTGACGACGGAGCGGACCTCGGGATATGAGGCCCGAAGACCGGCGAGGGCGTTGGAGAGCAGCGGCAGGGCCGGGGAGGTGGCGGCGATGCGCAAGACGCCGCGCGGGTTGGCCTCAAAGCGGACTACCAGGCTTTTGAGGCGCGAGCTTTCTTCCATAATGACATTGGCCGAAGCCAGGACTTCCTCGCCCGGCAGGGTCAAACCCAGAATTTTTTTCCCGACCCGGACAAAAACCTGCACGCCGAGTTCTTCTTCCAACTCGCGAATCTGGCGGCTGACGCCCGGCTGCGATACATACAGCGCCGCAGCGACGCGCGTCAGGTTGAATCCGCAGGCGACAGCCTGTCGTATTATTTCCAAGTGTCTGAATTCCATATCATTACTTCTAATTATTATTAAATCGATATAATTTGTGATAATTGATAAAAAACCGTAAAGCAACCGCCTTGTTTCATTGCATATTCAAAAGCCGCATAAGCTTTGCCATTCTTGATATTTTTCCCATGGCCCAAGCCCGGATATGCAGGTCTGGAAGGCTGCGCCACGCAGCATTGCCACCTTTTACTCAAGGAGACCGTCATGCCCAATATCTTTTCAGACAACACGAAATCCACAGGACGTACCCCGCTGGTGCGGCTGAACAGGCTTTCGAGCCCCAAAGCCGTAGTGCTGGCCAAAATTGAAGGCCGGAATCCGGCCTATTCCGTCAAGGACCGCATCGGAACCGCCATGATTGAAGACGCTGAAAAGCGCGGCGCGCTCAAACCCGGCATGCGGATTATCGAACCGACCAGCGGAAACACCGGCATCGCCATCGCTTTCGCGGCGGCGGCGAAAGGTTACGCGCTGACGCTGACCATGCCCGAAACCATGAGCCTGGAACGCCGCCGCGTTTTGGCCATGCTCGGCGCCGACCTTATCCTTACGCCCGGCGGCGAGGGCATGCCCGGCGCCATCCGCCGGGCCGAGGAACTCGCCGCGAACGAGCCGGACAAATACTTCATCCCGCAGCAGTTTAAAAACCCGGCTAACCCGGCCGCCCACGAAAAGACCACCGGCCCCGAAATTTGGGAAGACGCCGAAGGCCAGGTGGATGCGCTGGTGGCCGGCGTCGGCACCGGGGGGACCATCAGCGGCGCTTCCAGATACATAAAGAAGCAAGGCAAAGCTCTCATTTCCGTGGCGGTGGAACCGGCGGCCAGCCCGGTCATCACGCAATACCTGGCCGGCCAGCCGCTCCAGCCCGGCCCGCATAAAATTCAGGGCATCGGGGCGGGCATCATTCCGGAAACTCTGGATCTGAGCGTTGTGGACCGCGTGGAAACGGTGAGCAATGAAGAAGCCGTCGAGTTCGCCCGCCGTCTGGCCCGGGAGGAAGGGATTCTGGCCGGAATTTCCTCCGGCGCCGCCGTGGCGGCGGCGGTCAGGCTTTCGTTTTTGCCCGGGTTTGCAGGCAAAGTCATCGTGGCTATTCTGCCCGACGCCAGCGAGCGCTATCTTTCTTCCGTGCTTTACGAAGGAATCGGGGACTGAGCCGGAACATGGCGCCAAGGCCGCCAGCCATAGCGTCAAATAGGTTCGCTTGGGCAAGGAATTCATCAGACCTCCTTCCGGCGTTGGAACCGGCCCGGATCAGGACGCTTCACGTTTCCAATGCTTGCTTGCCGGCCGGCCCAGCCGGCCGGCAAGCACCCGGCGGCCGGGATTTGAAGACAAATCCCGGCCGGCTCTAAACACTCTCCAGGTTGCGTTTACGGTCAAAATAGCCGCTGATCTGCTCCACCGTCTCAATACGGATAGAGGGAAAGCCGCAGGCGGCAAGCGTCGAAAGAAGCGCCGCCGTTGTTTCGTCCGCCAGTTCCGGCAGTTGGACATGCAGGAGCGGGCCTTCCCCGGTCAGACGCAGTCTGAAGGGCGGGACCGTATTGCCGCCCGCGCCGCCGTTGGCGGACAAGAGCGCTTCCACCCGGCCTTCCGCCTCGTCAAGAGCCGCCAGGCCGGAAACGGTCGGGGACAGGCCATATTCATACCGCGTAAACAGGCAGGGCCTGGCTTTTTGCTCCGGCCTGTCCATACCGGTTGCGCGCGCGAACTGCCGGATTTCCTCCTTGCTTATCCCCGCCCTGGCCAAGGGCGACATAACGCCGAGTTCCGCCAAAGCGCGCAGGCCGGGACGGTAGCCGGCAAGATCCGAAGTGTTGGTGCCGTCGCAAAGCTGTTCGTCTTTTTGAATGTTCGCGAGCAGCAGCGTAAAGGCCGCACGCTTGCAATGATAGCAGCGGTCGGGACGGTTGGCGCGGATGTCCGGGCTTTGCAGGGGATCAACATGCAGCAGGGTGAACGGGATATGGTTTTTTTCCGCCCAAGTTCCGGCTTCTTCCGTTTCCCGCCGTGGAATATGGGGGCCGCTGATATGCAGCGCCCGGACCGGAATGCCAAGACGGCTGGCCGTATAGCAGAGAAAACGGCTGTCCAGGCCGCCGGAAAAGGCGACGGCAAGTTTGCCGAAGGCGCGGCAATCCGCTTCAAGCTGGTTCAATTTTGTTAGGGCAGACATATTCTCCTCCTTGTTTTCCACGTTCCGCCATTTTTCGCGCCTGCGCCCGGATTTCCTCCTTGGCCTGCGGCCAGGATATTTCTCCCCAGCCGGCCGCGTCTTTTTCCGGGGTGACGAGCATTGATTCCCCATTCTCCGCGCCGGCCCGTCGCGCCAGCACGCGCACGGGATGGCCCGTTTCCCGGGCGTAGGCCACGGCTTTACCCGAAAAGGCGGCCATGTGCGCGGCGGCGGAACGCACCAGCGCCTCGGGCCAGGCGGTAACGGCGTTGCGGCCAAGAGCGGTCGGGCCGGTAAAATTTTCCAGGGAAAACAACAGATCGGTTTCCGAGGCCAGCGCACACAGCTTTTCGTTGTCAGCCTGCGTTCTGCCGACGATCAGCCAACGCGGCGCGGGCGCCGGGCTCCAGAACTGCCGTCCCGCTTTGGCAAGGCGAAAGTCGTCGGGCAGCGGGCCGGTCTGCAGGCGCAACACCGGCCAGTAACCTTTGGCTGTTTCCACTTCGGTCAGCAGGCAGCCGCCGGCGGGGGTGGGAATATCCATTATCCCGTATTCCGCGGCCAGGGAGAGTTGCGCCTTGCGTCCCCGGCCGAAAAAGGCTTTCAGGCGGGAACGATCGATGAGCCCGCTTTTTTCAGCCGGTATTTCCGGCAGCAGCTTGGCGCACAGCGGCCGGAGCAGAATATCGCCCACTCCCGCTTCGTTGCGGATGATGTTCAGCGCGTCTTTGCGCTGCGACATTGGGCGCTGTCCCAGCACTTCGCCCGTGATGAGCGTTGTGGCCCCGTACCGCGGCATCAGGCTTTTCGCTTTGCGGAGCAACAGTATTTTACAATCGATGCAGGGGTTGAGGACTTTGCCGAAACCGTGCTCGGGCCCCCGGGCGAGCATGGCGATGAACTCTTCGCTTACGTCAACCGGCAGAACGTCCAGGCCGTAAACCTCCTTCCATTTATTGACGAAGTGCGGCTTGCCGAAAAACGGGGTTACAAAATGCAGACAGAGCACCCGTTTGCCCAACTGCTGCATCAGGCGGGAAGCCAGGATGCTGTCCAGGCCGCCCGAGAGCAGGGAGAGAATGTCGTACTGTGAAGAATCAGGCATAGGTAAACTCCTTATGTAACTTCCGGCGAACGGCCAAGGCCGGTTTCGGTTTTCAGCGTCGCCGGCATGAGCGCCGCTATCTCCGGCTCAGGGAGACAGGCCCGGCGCCCAGGCGTTCATGCCGCCGGCAAGGTTGAACAGCGGGCCATTGTAGCCTGCCGCGCGCAGGGCTGCAATGGCCGCGGCGCTGTAAGCGCCTGTTTTGCAGACAAGAATGACGATCTGCCCAGGATCCAGCTCGTCCATACGCCGGAGCAGCTCCCGTGCGGGCAGGGAAACGGCCTCCGGCAAGCAGCCGGCGACAAGCTCATGGGGCAGCCGCACGTCGATGATTTGCATCCGCTCGCCCCGCTCCAGGCGCCGCTTGAGCTCTCCGGGGCTGATGGAGGCCGGGGGCGCGTCTTTTGTCTTGCGTTTATCGCAAAAATAATCATAGTCCGCCAGGGAAGTGATCACCGGACGTTCGCCGCACACCGGGCAGGCGGGATTTTTTTCCGCCTTGAATTCATGAAAACGCATTGCCAGGGCGTCGAAGCTCAACAGGCGGTTAATCAAGGGCTTCCCGCCGCCCACGATGAGTTTGAGGACTTCGTTGGCCTGAATGCAGCCGATGATGCCCGGCAAAACGCCAAAAACTCCATACTCGCCGCAGGACGGCGTCAATCCGGGGTCCGGCGGGTCCGGGAAGAGGCAGCGCAAACAGCAGCCCTTGCGGGCGTCAAAGACGGCGGCCTGCCCGGTGAAACCCATCACGGCGCCGAAAACTTCGGGTTTGCCCGAGAGGACGCAGGCGTCGTTAACCAGATAGCGGGCCGGAAAATTATCCGTGCCGTCCACGATAATGTCGAAATCCTGAAACAGCCGCAGGGCGTTGGCGCTGGATACACGGAGATTGAAGCTTTCGACGCGGACATGCGGATTTATTTCGAGCATGCGTTCTCGCGCCGATTCGACTTTCGGCCTCCCCAGGCTCTTTACGGAGTGAATGACCTGGCGCTGGAGATTGCTTCTCTCCACCACGTCAAAATCCGCCAGGCCCAGAGTTCCCACTCCGGCGGCGGCCAAGTAAAGCCCCAGGGGCGAACCCAGGGCGCCGGCGCCCACCAGCAGCGCCCTGGCCGCCTTGAGGCGTTTTTGGCCTTCAAGTCCGACCTCGGGCAGGATAATATGCCGGGCGTACAAATCGAGCTCGTCCTGTGACAGTTCCATTGGCGGCTGGAGCCGGTCGACTTGCATTGTCATGAATTACACTATATCCACAGTATAGAGGTGGTGTTATGAAAATATCCACGAAAGGACGCTATGCCCTCAGAATGCTTCTGGATATGGCCCAGCACAGGGAGGAGGGATATATCTCGCTGCGCAGCATCGCCGAAAGGCAGGGGATCTCCAAAATCTACCTGGAACAGATTGTGGCCATTCTGAAAAATACCGATATTCTGAATTCAAATCGCGGCTTTCAGGGCGGCTACAAGCTGGCGAAATCTCCCGCCGCCTGCACGGTGGGTGACATCTTGCGCCTGACGGAGGGCAATCTGGCGCCGGTGGCCTGCCTGGAAGAAGGCGCCGTTCCCTGCGTCCGGCGCTCGTTCTGCCCGACCATTGACGTCTGGACCGGGCTGGAGCGGATCATTGCCCACTACCTTGACGGCATCACACTGCAGGATCTTCTCGAGCGCCGCCCCGGCGCTCCGATTACGCTTACCCGTCTGCCTTGAGGGCCATATTTCGTCCGTCATGTTTCTTGACAATTTTCAGGGTCTACTTTATTACATAGCAAACATATATGTTTACTATGCATTACTACATCGGCCCGGAATACGCAACCAGATTAATGTAATTTTACGTAATAAGGCGTGATACAACATTTTTTACCAAAAGGAAGGGTGTGTTATGGCTGCGAAAACAGATAAAACCGCTTGGGGCTTTGAAACCAAACAACTGCACGTGGGGCAGGAAGAGCCGGATTCCGCCACCGGCGCACGGGCTGTGCCCATTTATCAGACAACTTCCTATGTGTTCCGGGATGCGGCCCAGGCCTCGGCCCGCTTCAGTCTTGCCGAGCCGGGAAATATTTACGCCCGCCTGACCAATCCCACCCAGGACATTCTGGAAAGGCGCCTGGCCGCGCTGGAAGGCGGCACGGCCGCGCTGGCGCTGGCTTCGGGCGCCGCCGCCGCCACTTATTCCTTCTTGAATCTGACGCAGAGCGGGGATCATCTGGTGGCGGCCAGAACGCTTTACGGCGGCACCTATAACCTGCTGGCGCACGCCCTGCCGCGTTACGGCGTCAGCACGACTTTTGTCGATCCCTACCAGGAAGGCGCCTTTGCGGAAGCCATCCGGCCCAACACCAGAGGGATTTTCGTTGAAACGCTCGGCAATCCGAACTCGAATATCGTTGATATTGAAGCTTTGGCGGAACTGGCGCACTCGCACAAGATTCCCCTGGTTGTGGACAGCACCTTTACGCCGCCCAATCTGCTGCGCCCCCTGGATCTCGGGGCGGATGTAGTGTTCCATTCAGCCACCAAGTTTATCGGCGGGCACGGCACTTCGCTGGGCGGGGTCGTCATCGACGGCGGGTTTGACTGGGAGGGCAGCGGCAAGTTCCCGGCCCTGACCGAGCCCGACCCCAGCTATCATGGCGTCTCATTCAGCCAGGCCGCCGGCAAGGCCGCCTTTGTCACCAGGATTCGGGCTTCTCTGCTGCGCGACACCGGGGCCGCCATTTCGCCGTTTAACGCCTTCCTGCTCCTGCAGGGCGTGGAAACGCTGTCTCTGCGCGTGGAGCGCCATGTGCAAAACGCTCTGGCGGTGGTGAAGCATCTGGCGGAGCATCCCAAGGTGGCGCGCGTGCATCACCCCTCTTTGCCGGATGATCCCAGCCATGCGCTGTACAAGCGTTATTTCCCGAACGGAGCCGGCTCGATTTTCACCTTTGAAATCAAGGGCGGCTACGCGGACGCCGTAAAATTTATCGACCGGCTGCAACTTTTCTCTCTGCTGGCCAATGTGGCCGACCTGAAATCGCTGGTCATCCATCCGGCCAGCACCACGCATTCGCAGTTGAATGAAACGGAACTGGCGGAGCAGGACATCAGCCCCAGCACCATACGGCTTTCCATCGGCACGGAAAACATCAAGGACATTCTGGCGGACCTGGATCAGGCCTTAAGCGGGCTTTAGAGCGCATTATCTTGAAGGCTTCACGCGGGGCACGGCAAAAGCGAATTTTGCCTGCTCCGCGTGAGCATTGTTGACGTTTTCGCCGGATTCATGAGCGAATATCCAAGAAGCACAGGGCATACCACCTCCACCAAGGCAAGCTGGCCGGCACGGAACTTTCTCTTGCGCTGCGCGGCGAGGTCCGCACCACTCCCGAAGGCATGACCCTGAACGAACAAGCGGTCTTTGCCGAGAATTTCCGGCAGCAGGTGCAAGCGGCTATTTCCGAATACCGGGACAACCTTCTCTTGGACGATGAACTGAACGCCGTTCTTGCACCTATCGAAAAAGAACTGGTTTCCGTCTACGGCAAGGGAGGAGCGCGGGCCAACGTGGCGCTGCTGCGGGCGCGGGCCATTATGGCGGCGCAGGCCTGGACCGAGGCCGGACGGGACATCACCCCGGCGCAATGGCTCCGGGATGTTGCGAAGCTGCGTGTTGAGGCCTCTGCGCAAGAGCAAGGGGAACCTGGGGATTTGCAGCAAGCGGCCATGTACCGGAGCAAGGCCGAAACCGCACAAGAATTTGTGGACGGCATCCCGGATTCGGGACAGGTTGACAAATCTTTTTTCCACCTTCGGGAAATAGCGCGGGAAGACGAAACACTTTCAAACACCCCCGTTGAACTCGGCACGGACCAAGTGCGCCATATCCGGCGCAGGCATCCGGAATTCACGGAATGGGACCGAATACCTGATGCGATAGAGGGCGGCCACGCCGTTGCTATCGGTAAAAGCCGCTACACGCAGGCTCCCGCTTTCGCGTATATTCTGGATGAAGGCGATACATCGCTTGTTGTGCTTGGCTCTCCCGTTGCCGGAAACCAGAAACGCAACCGACCCGGGCGAGTGGTCACCCTGACTTCGTTTAGAGGGGATACGGCGGCCATAAACGGTTGGGCCGCAAAATACGAAAACGCCGCTTCTCCGTCCGGACAGAACCAGACTCCCTCAGGTGCGCGGGGCTTACGCGCCTCCCTGCCATCCGAAGATGCACCCCTGAGCCCTCAAAGCGGCGTTTCTGAACAGATCATAAAATCACTGAACGCCGAAGTCAATGAGATCGTGGAATCGGGGGAAAGCAAGACGTTCTTCCAGTCGGCCTACCAGGGCAGCCCGACGCGCGGCATCACGCGCATGAGTACGGATTTCATCGGGACCGGGGAAGATACCCTAAACGAAGGATGGGGGCTGTACGCCTCGGAAAAGAAAGAGATTGCGGACTGGTATAGAAAAGTTCTTTCGTCCTCGGTTTCTTTACGTCGCGGCAATGTTGTCTACAAGCCCAAAGGGTGGAGCGAGTGGATAAGAAGCGATGGAGCGGAACTTTCCGATATCGAAAAAAGAGCCCTGCGGCAGTTTGAGTTGTTGCAGGACAAGGAAGGCGTTCTCCGGGCTGCCGAACGAAGGGGCGATCAGGAGATGATTGACTTTTTCAGGGATGCTGAGGAGCGGCACGAAGGCCAGGTCTACCAATTGGATATACCGGACAATGACGTGCTGTTGAAACGGGAGTCAGACCTTTCCGAACAGCCGGACAAAGTGAAGGATGCCCTGCGTAAAGGCGCGGAAAGCATGCCTGATGACGATGCTGAAGCGTCAATGGCGGAAGCGCTTGCCGGGATCATGGAAAATGACGGGAATGGAGTAACGGGCAGCCAGTTATACGACTTATTGGCGCGGCTCGGCACAACCGACTTTGATGAAACATTGACCATTTCCGCAGAAGGGAAAAAAGCGGCTTCCCTGTTCCTCAACAAACTCGGCATCCCCGGCCTGCGCTATCTGTCGGGAGAAGACGAGAACGCACACAATTATGTCATTTGGGACGATTCCGCCATTGATATTCTGAACACCTACTATCAGTCGGCGGGCCGTGATCCGCAGTACGCTGAACAGCAGGCGAAGTTTAAGGCC
>JAISDX010000005.1 GCA_031264465.1 Deltaproteobacteria bacterium
TAATCCTCCATGTCATAAAAACCATCGCCACCTGACAAGTACGTACACAAAGCAATAAACATAATAACTTCAAGATTATGTACCTTTGTACGTTCCATTCGTGGGTCAGGCAGGGCTCGAAAAATTGCCAAAGTAATTTCTGTGGGTGTTTCCATACACCCACTTTATAGACTTTTTTTAGATGCGTCTGCCCTGCCCGACAAGCTTATGGGAGAGTACGGAGCGCATAATTAAACCGCTATTTCAATTTGCGCGAACGAATTTTTTCACGCTCTTCCTGGAAGACGAAACGGACGATTTCTTCGCGGTCGCTGTCGCGAATACTGGTAAAGTTCACGGCGTAGAGTCCTTCGCTCTGGAAGGAGGTCTTGCGCGGGCGGAGAACCTGCCCGGCGGCCGAGACTACCTTGGGCGGCGAATCGCCCAAGTGCATGACCAGCTCGATAAAGTCGTCCACTTGCAGGTCCGGGCTCTGCACCAGCACGCCGGCGGCGCTGAGCTCGATAACCATGAGCCGGTTGGGAAAAAACTCGTCCAGGCTGTCCCGCTGCAGCAGCGACAAAATGCTGTCCAGCTTGGCGTCCAGGTTGCCGAGAAAACGGGCCATGCCGGCGGAGACTTTCGGGTCCGAAGCCATTTGCGTGATCAGCGAGGCGTTTTCCGAGTTGACCTGGCGCGGGCAGAGCTGCGGCTCCTGCGCCGAGGAAAGGTAGCGGAACTGCCCCTGGAAATAAACGGCCGTCCTGGAATATCTGCGCTTGTCCGCGCCGCCATCCTTGCTCTGGCTCATTTCATTTCCCTTTTAAAAAGTTCCGGGCGCGCTCGGCTTCCTGGCTTTTGGGATACTTGCCGATCAACTCGTTCAGGCGCACTTTGCCGGCTTCCTTCTGCCCGCGCTGATACATGGAAACGCCCTGCTTGAACATGGAGGACTGGAGCTTGTCGCTGCCCGGATATTTTTCAATGACCTGCTGGTAGGCCACGATGGCCCGGCTGTAGTCCTTAAGCTGGTAGTTGGACTCGCCCTGCCAGAAATAGGCGTTACTGGTCAGCTTGTTGTCCGGGTAGGTGGCGACGAAATCCTGAAAAATTTTCACGGCGTCGTTGTAGCGGCGGTCGCTGAAGGCTTTGGTGCCGGAGTTGTAAAGAGTGTTGGCTACCTCGGAGCTGTCACGGCTCATGGGTTGGGCTTCCACCGGCCCGCTGGTTACGCCGGCCGCGCCGGCGGCCACGGTCACGCCTTCGCCGGCCGCGCCGGCTTCTTCCGCCCCGACCAGGCCCGAGGGGATCAGCCCGATGGCCACGGCGCCCGGAGTGCCGCCCGGCGCGGCGTCAATCCCTGCCGCGCCGCCGTAGACGGCGCCGCCAAACTGGTTCAGCCCGAAGCCGCCGGGAGGCGGGAGCGCGGCGTCAAGCTCGTCCAGCTCTATGGCCAGCACCGAGCCCATCTTGCGCACCGCCGCCTCGATACGGGCCACCTTGGCGCGCAGTTGAGTAAAGTTTTCCCCTTCGGCGTTTTGCAGATTCCAATCGCTCATCTGGCCCACGACCTGGTTCAGGTCTTGCCGCATGGCCTGCATTTGCGCCCACATTTCCGCCTGACCCGGCACCACGCCGTCGGCGGAAATGTCAAGCTGGCTGTTGATGTCGCGAATTTGCTTTTCGTTGTTGCTCAGGCGGCTGTAAATGGCGTCGATGTCCTTGTTGGAAGCGACGCAGGAACTGAGCAAAAAAGCCGAAGACACAAGCACGAACAATACGTTGACGGATTTCATAAACACTCCGCGCCGGCCCGCCCCGGTTTCAGAAGACGGGCGGCCTGATTAATTTCTTTACGAGCGCTCACAGGCATCTCCAAAGCATTTCACGTTTGAAAGGCTCTAGTTGCGCGCCACCCGCTTTCGCCCCCAAAAAAGATACGCCAGCCCGCCCAGAACGGGCAAAAACATGCCGAGCAAAAGCCATACCCGCCGCTCCATGGGGTTTATGAAATTCCTGGTCGTGGCCTGGAAAATGCACCACAGGTTCGGCAGCAACGGGACCGCCAGCACGGCCAGCTTAACCCCCAGGGGGATGTTCGGATAAATCTCTGCGAGCTTTTGTAGCGGCAAGTTGGTGCACCTTTTTATGAAAATTCCCGGTATTTGTTTAACTGAAAAAAGCCCAAACGGCAATGCGGACAGGCGAAACTACGTTCGCGCCCGCCCCCGCAAGGTAAAAAAAATGAGCAGCAGCACGCCGACGGTAATGCCTATATCGGCCACGTTAAAAGCCGGCCAGTGCCAATTTTTAAGATAAAAATCAAGAAAATCGATAACATACCTGAAGCGGCAACGGTCGATGAAGTTGCCGGCGGCCCCGCCCAGGATCAGGCCCAGGCTGAAGAAAAAAAGCTTTGAGCGCGGCGGCGCGGTTTTGGCCATCCAGAACAGTGCCCCGGCGGCCAGAACGGTCACTCCGGCAAAAAACCAGAACTGCCAGTCCGTGTCGCCGTTGTTGAGAAAGCCGAAGGCCGCCCCCCGGTTGCGCACGTGCACCAGGTTGAAAAATCCGTCGATAACCGGCTTTGAGGTCCACAAGGGAATAGCCTGCATCGCCAGATACTTGGTGAGCTGATCCAGTACAGCCACCAGCCCGGCGACGCAGGCTATAATCCCGTAACGGTTTGTTATAAAGCGCAAGATCTTGTTACTTCTCGTTAATCTCGTGCAATACCGAGGCGCAGCGCGGGCAGACGTCCCCGTACCGGGCGTCCTTGCCGATTTCCTCGCTGTAAATCCAGCAGCGGGCGCACTTTTCACCCTCGGCCTTGGCTACGGAAATCTTCAGTCCTTCCACTTCCTCGGCGGCCACGGCGTCGGCCGGGGCCTGGGAAAAAGGCTTGAGCTCGAACCGGGAAACGATGAACACGGCCCGCAGGTCGGTATGGAGGCTTTCCAGGGCGGCCTTGAGTTTGTCGTCGGCGTACAGGGTAATGGCGGTATCCAGGGTGTGGCCCACGGCGCCGCTCTTGCGCAGCGGTTCAATGGCCCGGCTGACCTCGGAGCGGATTCCCAGGAGTTTTTCCCAGTTCCTGCGTTCTTCGGCGTCAAAGCGGAAAGAGGAGAGATCCGGCTCGGGCAGCGCGAACACGGTGTCGTACACCGGCTTAACGGCCGCGGGCAGGTTCTGGTAAACTTCTTCGGCCGTGAAGCTGAGTATCGGGGTCATCTGGCGCATCATCAGGATCAGAATGATGTGCAGCACGGTTTGGGCCGAGCGCCGTTCCTTGCTGTCGGGGGCCGAGGCATAGAGGCGGTCTTTCAGCACGTCCAGGTAGAAGGCCGACAGATCGGTCACGCAAAGGTTGTGCAGCGTGTGGTAGAACTTGTGGAATTCGTAGTCTCTGAAGGCCTCGCGTACCCGTTCGTGAGCAGAACTGACAAAATCCAGGGCGTAGCGGTCCAGGGGCTCGAGCTCGTACAGCGACACCGCCTTGTCCAGGGAGAAGTCGTTGAGGTTGCCCAGCAGGAAGCGGCAAGTGTTGCGGATGCGGCGATAAGCGTCCACCAGGCGGCTCATGATCTCGTCGGAATAGCGAATGTCTTCGCGATAATCCACCGAGGAAATCCAGAGGCGCAGGATTTCGGCGCCGTACTTTTCAATAATTTCCTGCGGGCTTACCACGTTGCCGACGGACTTGGACATTTTTTTGCCTTCGCCGTCCACCACGTAGCCGTGGGTGAGCACTTCCTCGTAGGGCGGGATTTCGCGGCAGCCCATGGAGGCCAGGAGCGAAGAGTGGAACCAGCCGCGATGCTGGTCGGTGCCTTCCAGGTACATGGTGGAAGGATAGAGGCAGTCGTCGCGCTTTTCCAGAACCGCGGCCCAACTGGTGCCGGAGTCGAACCAGACGTCGAGAATGTCGGTTTCCTTCTTCCAGTTGGCCTGGTTGCAATGCGGGCAGGTGAGGCCAGGCGGGGTCACTTTTTCCACGGGCACTTCAAACCAGTAGTCGCAGCCGCGCGGGTGGGTGGCGAAATGGTCGCAGATTTCATGCATCCACTTGGGGTCTTGCCAAGCTTCGCCGCAACTGTCGCACAGGAGCGCCACAATGGGCACGCCCCAGTTGCGCTGGCGGGAAATACACCAGTCCGGGCGGAATTCGATCATGTTGTAAATGCGTTCCTGCCCCCAGGCCGGGATGAACTTCACTTTTTCCTTGATGGCCTTGAGGGTTTTTTCGCGCAGCTTGAAATCGTCGTCCATCATGATGAACCACTGGGTGGTGGCGTGGAAGATGACCGGTTTTTTGCAGCGCCAGCAGTGCGGGTAGGAGTGCTTGATGTTGGCGCGGTAAATCAGGTGGCCGACTTCTTCCAGCTTTTTGATTACCGGCTCGTTGGCCGCGAAAATGTGCAGGCCGCCGAAAAACTCGATGTTGTCGTAAAACTCGCCGGAATCGCGAATGGGCGACTCAATGGGCAAGCCATACTTGCGGCCCATGGCGTAGTCGTCGTCGCCGTTGCCCGGTGCCGAGTGCACCAGTCCGGTGCCTGCGTCGGTGGTGACGTGCTCGCCCACCACGATGAGCGAATCCCGGTCATAGAAAGGATGGCGGGCGCGCAGGCCCTCGACGAGCCTGCCTTTGAACTCGGCCAGCGCCTTGTAATTTTCCCAGATGAATTTTTTGGCGCAAACTTCCACCAGGTCTTTGGCGACCACGTACTGGGCGTTGTCCGCCGGCACTTCCACCAGGGCGTAATCCAGCTCGGGGTGCAGGGCGATGGCGCTGTTGTTGACAAGGGTCCAGGGGGTGGTGGTCCAGATAATGGCGTAGGCCTTGGCCGGGTCGGCCTGGGGCACTTTTTGAGCCAGTTCCGGGAAGGGGAAGCGCACGTGAATGGCCGGGGTGACGTGGTCGCCGTACTCCACTTCGGCTTCGGCCAAGGCGGTTTCGCAGGAGGTGCACCAGTAAATGGGTTTCTTGTGGCGACGCACCATGCCCTTTTCCACAAATTCGGCCAGCGAGTGGGCCGTATCGGCCTCGTACTGCGGGTCCATGGAGATGTAGGGGCGGTCCCAGGTGCCGAAAGCGCCCAGGCGTTTGAACTCCTCGCGCTGCACGTCAATCCAGCCGTTGGCGTATTCGCGGCAGATGCGGCGGATGGTCAGCGGGTCCAGGTCTTTCTTTTCCTCGGTCAGGTCCTGCTCGACCTTGTGTTCGATGGGCAGGCCGTGGCAGTCCCAGCCCGGGGTATAGCGGGCGGCGAAGCCCAGCATGTTCTGGCTCTTGGTGATGGCGTCTTTCAGCACCTTGTTGAGGGCGTGGCCCAAGTGAATGTTCCCGTTGGCGTAAGGAGGGCCATCATGCAGGCAGTACTGCCCCTTGCGGCCGTTGGCGGCCACCATGCTTTCGTAAGCCTTGACGCTTTCCCAGTAGGCGATGGTCTCGGGCTCACGCTGAACGAGGTTGGCGCGCATGGGGAAAGTGGTTTCAGGCAGATTCAAAGTTTTTTTATAGTCGCTCATGGCTCTTCCTTTTTCGCAAATCGATATTTGTTAAAGTCGAAACATCTGAAATCATCACATCAGTTAAGTGAAGTCAAGACGATTTTGCTTTGATTTTTCAAGGGATGGGCGCTTGCCGGAGCGGTCAGCGCGCCGCCTGCGCCGCGTAATAGTTGATCAGGCATCCGTCCAGGAGAATTTGGCGTTCTTCCTGGCTCAGGGGCGCCATCTGCATAATGATGCGTTCAGTCTTGCCGCCCCGGTAAAGGCCGGCCGGTATCTCGGCTAGGCCCAGGCTGATGGCCTGACGGATATTGGGCAGAAAGACAAAATCTCCCGCTTGGAACTGAAGTTTTTCCCAGTCCTTGCAGAGGAGGGGGAAAAGCCCCCAGTTGATCAAATTGCTGCGATAACGCTTGGTGGCGTATTCGGCGGCGATATTGGCCCAGCCGCCCAACACTTTCTGGCAGGAGGCCGCCTGCTCGCGGGCCGAGCCGTCGCCGGGCTTGCGCGCGAACACCGCGCTCCCCAACCCGAAAGATGCGGCCAGGTCGGCCTCGTTGCCGTCCGGCTGCCCGGTAAGCCCGAGCTGGCGCACCACCCCGAATACTTTACCCAGTTCGGGCTGCGCCCCGCCAGCGGCGGCCGTGGCCGCCCTGGCCCGCTCCAGCGCCTGCACGGCCTTGGCCTTGCCGACGTAAGCCGGGTCTTTGCGCGACAGCGCGAACTCGGAGAGTTTAAGCGGGTTGGAGCGGTAAGACGAAGTCTCGCCCGAGGGGATCAACTCGTCCGTTGTGGTGACCGGGTCGTAAATGGCCGTCACCACCTCGAGGAGCAGGTTTTCCGGCATGGCCGGCATGGCCGGCCAGGCCGCGATGTTGGGGCCGAACACTAGGTCGAGCCCCGCTTCGGGCTTTTGCCAGCCGTGGTAGACGCGGCCGGCGTAAACGGTCTGGTCGAAATGGTACTGGTCTTCAAGACCGGGCGCTTCCGCCGGGAAGTCCGCCACGGAGGTGGCGGCCGTGAGCACGCCGCCGTTCATGGCCGTGGCCGCGATGGAGCGGGCGTCCATGAGGGCCACGAAGGACATCTGACCGTCCCCGGGGCGTGAGCCTTCACGGTTGGGGAAGTTGCGGGTGGCGTGCCGGATGGAGAAGGCGTTGTTCTGCGGCACGTCGCCGGCCCCGAAGCAGGGGCCGCAAAAAGCGGTGCGTAAAATGACCCCGCTTTCCATGAGCGCCGAGGTATGGCCCTGGCGGGTCAGCTCCAGAAAGAGCGGCTGACTGGCCGGATAAACCGAAAGATTGTAGCCGGGGTGGCCGGCCCGTTTTTGCTTGAGGAGGCGCGCGGTCAGGGCGATGTTCTCGAACCCGCCGCCGGCGCAGCCGGCAATGACGGCCTGGTCGGTAAAAAATTTGCCGTCGCGGAATTTTTGCCGCAGTTGCGGGCGGTAATTCCTGTTGCTGACGTAGCTGGCCGTTTCTTTTTCCACCAGGGCCAGGAGGTCGTCGGCATTGGCCAGAAACTCGCGCACCGTGTGCACGTTGCCGGGGTGGAAGGGCAAGGCGATCATCGGCTCTATTTTGCCGAGGTCCACGCTGACGAGCGTATCGTAAAACACGCCGTTTTCCGGCGCGAGTTTACGGTAGTCGCTCTGGCGGCCGTGCAGGGCCAGGTATTTTTCCACCCGCTCGTCCGTTTCCCAAATGGAGGTCAGGCAGGTGGTTTCGGTGGTCATGACGTCCACGCCCATGCGGTACTCGGTGGAGAGGCCGGCAATGCCGGGGCCGACGAACTCCATGATCTTGTTCTTGACGATACCCTTGGCAAACACCGCGCCGATAATGGCCAGGGCCACATCCTGCGGGCCCACGCCGGTTTTGGGGGCGCCGTGCAGGTAAACGCCGGCCACTTGGGGGCGTTCCAGCTCGTAATAGCGGCCGAGCAGTTGTTTGACCAGCTCGGGGCCGCCCTCGCCCACGCCCAGGGCGCCCAAGGCGCCATAGCGGGTATGGCTGTCCGAACCGAGGATCATCTTGCCGCCGCCGGCCATGACTTCGCGCACATACTGATGGATGACGGCCAGGTGGGCCGGGACAAAGTCTCCGCCGTACTTGCGGGCGGCGGAAAGGCCGAATGCGTGGTCGTCTTCGTTGATGGTGCCACCCACGGCGCACAGGCTGTTGTGGCAGTTAGTGAGAACGTAAGGCACGGGGAAGGCTTGCATGCCGCTGGCCCGGGCGGTCTGGACGATGCCGACGTAAGTGATGTCGTGCGAGGCCAGGGCGTCAAAACGGATTTTCAGACGACCGGCGGCGGCGTCGGCGGCGCTTGCGTGGTCGTGGGCGGACAGGATTTTCCAGGCCAGGCTTTTGCGGCGCCCGGCTTCCAGGTCCTCCAAGGCTTCCGCCGCAGCTTTACCTGGTTCGGGGGCGGGCACGGCCTGGCCGTCCCGATAATACCCTCCCTGCGCGTAAATTTTGATCATTACCCAACGCCTCCAAATCCTTTATATTCGGTGGACGGCAAACCGAACTGAGAACGTGGGCGGCGGCCGCCACGGGCTTTTTCTCCTCAAGCCGGTTGCCTGGGTGTAATTTATGTCAGATATGGCCGGCAGTCAAATCGGTAAAAGCGCGATCAAGCAAATTTCATGTCGCGCATGACGAAGTTGAGCAGTTGCACCAGTACTTTTTCATACAGGTCGTCGTCCCAGTCGCTGACCATGTCGGAGAGGTAATGGTGCAGGGTGGTGTCGGTAAGGGCCATTACCAGGTCCAGCCGGCGGGCGGCGGTTGCATCCGCCGGGTTGAAGAGGTCGCCCTCTTCGCTGGGCAGGTTCTCCAGATATTCCGTGGTCATGCGGCGGCGGATCTTGTCGCCGGTAACGACCAGTTCGTTGAGTTCGGGATAGATGGCGGAAAAACCGCCCAGCGAGTCGATGGCGCCCTGCTGGTGCGCGTTGCGCAGCCGGGCCACGCCGGCCAGGGTTTCGGCGGCCGATTTGTCTTCGGCCACGCTTTCCAGGCTGTGGGCGTCTTCGTTGCTGATGTGGGCGCTGATTTTGCGAGTGAGCAAATACACCAGGATGCCGGCCTTGGAGCCGAACACGGAGTAGACGGTTTGGGTGGCCACGCCGGCCGTGGCGGCGATGGTGTTGATGGTCGCGTTTTCGTACCCTGCGCCCTTGATCAGCCCTTCGGCCGCATCGGCAATCCGATTACGGGTTTCCAGGGCCTGTTGTTTGCGAATGGTGGATGTATAAGGCCGGCTTTTCTTATTTTCCATGTTGACTAACTCCGGAAATAAACAGATAGTGAACAGCCGCGAATTAGTTGCAAGAAACGCCTGGAATCACCGCTCCGGGCACACTCTTGATCGGAGAAGAGGGCGCACTTCAAACTGAGACGCGAACCTGGGAATTATTGCAGACAAATGCCGGCCAAGGCCAGAAAAATATCAATCAGATATTCTCTATCAAAATGATAAAACACTTGCAATCCCTCGCTGTTTCTATAAAAAAGCCATACGCGCCGTTCCATGTTGTTTTCTTTGCGGAAAACCCCGACGCCCCATGCCCACAACACTTCAAGGTAACATGATGATATATCTCAAACAGTTTACGCAAAAATGCCCCGGCCGCTTCGGCCGCCTTATACTGCTCTGCCTGGCCGTTTTGCCGCTTGCCGGCGGCTGTTCCGACAGCGACGACGGCCACAAGGCCCCGCCCCCGCCCCGGGTGGGCGTAATCACGCTCAAGGCCGAGCCGGTTCCGCTCCATGTGGAGCTGCCCGGCCGGGCTTCGGCCTACACCTTTTCCGAAGTGCGCCCCCAGGTCAGCGGCCTTATCCAGCAGCGCCTCTTTACCGAGGGGAGCAACGTGGAAGAAGGCCAGCAGCTTTACCAAATTGACCCGGCCCTGTACCAGGCCGCCTACGATACAGCCGTGGCCAACCAGAAGCGGGCCGAAGCCGCCTGGGAAAACACCCGGGTTATTTACAACCGCTACAGCGAAGTGGTGAAAAAGAACGCGGTCAGCCGGCAGGACTACGACACGGCGCTGGCCAACTACCGCCTGGCCCAGGCCGAAGTGGCCGCCGCCAAGGCCTCCGTCACCACCGCCAAGATCAACCTGGAATACACCAAGGTTTACGCTCCGGTTGCCGGGCGCATCGGCATTTCCAGCGTTACGCCCGGCATGCTGGTTACGGCCAACCAGGGCAACGCCCTGGCCCAAATTCAGCAGATGGATCCCATTTATATCGACCTGGTCCAATCCAGCGCCGAATACCTGAAGTTGCAGCGGCACATTCAGGACGGGGAAATCGTGCAGGCGGCCATGGGTAAAATTCCGGTGGATCTGATCCTGGAAGACGGAAAAAGCTACGACCGCACCGCCTACCTCAAACTGTACGATGTGAATGTGGACCAGACCACCGGCTCCATTACCCTGCGCGCCGAAGTGGAAAACCCGAACCAGTTGATCCTGCCCGGCATGTTCGTCCGGGCCAAGGTGAACGAGGGCACCATTCAGAAAGCTATTCTGGTGCCGCAGCAGGCCGTGCAGCGCAACCAGAAGGGGCTTCCCTACGTGCTGGTGGTGAGCCCGGAAAACGTGGTCGAACTGCGCGTGTTCAAAGCCGACCTGGGCGTGTTCCAAAACTCCTGGATTACCATGCCCGGCCTCTTTGACGAAAAAGGCAACGGCATTACCGCCGAGCAGGCGTCCGTGCTCAAGCAGTCCGGCAAACTGGTGGTGGGCCTTCTGGAAGGCGAGCAAATCATCATGGAAGGCAGCCTGCGCCTGCGCGGCGGCACGGCGGCCTCGCCGGTGGCTTATGTGCCTCCCTCGGAAAGAAACCAGCAGCAACCCGGCCGGCCTGGCGCCCAGCCCCCAACCGCCGCCGTTGAAGATCAAACCAAGAATCAGGTGCAATAGATGTCTCATTTTTTCATAGACAGGCCTATTTTCGCCTGGGTTATCGCCATATTGCTGATGCTGGGCGGGGCGCTGGTCATACCGACCTCGCCGGTGAACCAATACCCGGACATCGCGCCGCCGGCGATTTCCGTCAGCGCGACCTTCCCCGGCGCTTCGGCCAAGACGGTGGAAAACTCGGTCACCCAGATCATCGAACAGCAGATGAAGGGCCTGGACCACTTCGACTACATGTATTCCACTTCGGACAGCGCCGGGCGGGCCAACATCGTGGTTTCCTTCGAGCAGGGAACCAACGCCGACATCGCCCAGGTGCAGGTGCAGAACAAACTGCAACTGGCCACCGCCATGCTGCCGGAAGACGTGCAACGCAGCGGCATTACCATCAACAAGTCCTCTTCCAGCTTCTTTCTGGTGCTCGGGTTCATTTCCGAAGACGGCAGCATGACCCAGTCCGACCTGGCCGACTACATGAACTCCTACATCATCGACCCGATCAGCCGCGTTTCCGGCGTGGGCGATACCCAGCTCTTCGGCATGCAGTACGCCATGCGCATCTGGTGCGACCCGGACCTCCTGCGCAAATACAACGTCAACGTAACGGATGTGGTGAACGCCGTGCGGGCCCAGAACAACGACATTCCGGCCGGCGAAGTGGGCGGCGGCCCGGCCGTGGAAGGGCAGCGCATCAACTTTACGGTTCTGGCCCAAAGCCGCCTCTCCACGCCGGAAGAGTTCGGCAATATCGTGCTGCGCGCCAACCTGGACGGCTCCACCATCAAGGTCAAGGACATCGGCCGGGTGGAACTGAACTCGGAACGCTTCGTCGTGAACGTGACCTACAACGGCCTGCCCACGGCCGGCATCGGCATCAAGCTGGCCTCGGGCGCGAACGCCCTGGACGTGGCCGACCGCGTGATGAGCCGGGTTGATGAGCTGAGCGAGTTCTTCCCGGCCGGCATGAAATTCGTCACCGCTTACGACACCACCCCCTTTGTGCGCATTTCGCTCACGGAAGTGGTGAAAACGCTTATTGAGGCCATCATCCTGGTGTTCCTGCTCATGTATTTGTTCCTGCAGAACATCCGGGCCACACTTATCCCGACCATCGCCATTCCGGTGGTTCTGCTCGGCACGTTCGCCATTATGGGCATAGCCGGCTTCTCGATAAACACGCTGACCATGTTCGGGATGGTGCTGGCCATCGGGCTTTTGGTGGACGACGCCATCGTGGTTGTTGAAAACGTGGAGCGCGTCATGGACGAGGATCGCCTGGACCCGCGCGCGGCCTCCCGCAAGTCCATGACCCAGATCACCGGCGCCCTGGTGGGCATCGGGCTGGTGCTCTCGGCCGTGTTCATTCCCATGGCCTTTTTCGGCGGCTCCACCGGCGTTATTTACCGGCAGTTCTCCATTACCATCGTTTCGGCCATGGGCCTTTCCGTGCTTATCGCCATCGTGCTCACGCCGGCCCTGTGCGCCACCATCCTCAAAGACCCGCGCGCCCAGGGCGCGCACGGACGCAACACCCGGGGTTTTTTCGGGGCGTTCAACCGGGGCTTCGCCAGGTTCGTGGACCACTACACCTCCACCGTGGCCCTGGCCCTCAAGCGCCCCTGGTTCATGATGGGCGTTTACGCCTTCATCATTCTGGCGCTGGCCTTCTTCCTGTTCCGCTTGCCCACCTCCTTTCTGCCGGAAGAGGACCAGGGCATTCTGCTTTACCAGGTGCAACTGCCCGAAGGGGCGACTTTTGAGCGCACCAAGGAAGTAATTGACGTAATCGAAGATTACTTCGCCAGAAACGAGAAGGACTCCGTCCTTTCAATCATGAGCGTTTCCGGCTTCAGCTTCAACGGCATGGGGCAGAACCTGGGCCTGGGCTTCATCCGCCTGCGGGACTGGGAAGAGCGGCCGAAAGCGGAACAAAAAGCCCAGGCCGTGGCCGACCGGGCCATGCGCGCGCTCATGTACACCGGCGACGGCGTGGTGTTTACCCTGGTTCCGCCGGCCATCATCGAACTGGGCATCTCTTCCGGCTTTGACATTGAAATTATGGACAACGCCGGCCTGGGCCACGCCGAGCTTTTGCGCATGCGCGACCAGATTCTGAACAAAGCCGCCACCGACCCCAGATATTCCAGCCGCATCACCAACGTGCGCCAGAACGGCATGGACGACACCACCCAGTACAGACTGGTGCTGGACGCTGAAAAAGCGGTGGCCCAAGGCCTGGAAATAAGCACGGTCACCACCACCATCTCCGCCCTGTGGGGCGGCTACTACATCAACAACTTCGTGGACAAGGGGCGCGTGAAAAAAGCCTACATGCAGCTTTCCACGCCCTTCCGCCTGCAGCCGGACGATTTCTCGCGCATTCACATTCGCAACAACGCCGGTAAAATGGTGCCTCTCTCCAGCGTGACGCACGGCGAGTGGATTAAGGAATCGCCCCGCCTGGAACGCTTTAACGGCGTTTCCTCGCTGGAATTCATGGGCCAGGCCACCCCAGGCCGCAGTTCGGGCGAAGCCATGCAAACCATTGAAGAATTGGCCGGCGAAGTGCTGCCCCCCGGCATGGGCATTGCCTGGAAGGGCCTTTCCTACCAGGAAAAACTCTCTGGCGACCAGGCCCCGATGCTTTACGCCATTTCCATGCTGGTGGTGTTTTTGTGCCTGGCCGCTCTGTACGAGAGCTGGTCAATTCCCTTCTCGGTCATGCTGGTCATTCCGCTGGGCGTTATCGGCGCGGCCGTGGGCGCAACCCTGCGCGGCTTGAACAACGACGTCTACTTCCAGGTGGGCCTGCTGACCATTATCGGCCTGTCGGCCAAGAACGCCATTTTGATCGTTGAATTCGCCAAAGAGCTGGAAGAAGACGGCAAAGACCTGATCGCGGCCACAGTGGAAGCCTGCCGCCTGCGTATCCGGCCGATTATCATGACCTCGCTGGCTTTCATGCTGGGGGTTACGCCCCTGGCTATCAGCAGCGGGGCCGGTTCGGGCGCGCAGAACGCCATCGGCACCGGCGTGCTGGTGGGCATGGCCTCGGCCACCATTCTTGGCATTTACTTCATCCCGAGCTTCTTTGTCCTTGTTTCCAAGCTGTTCAAGGTGCAAATCAAGGCCAGGCCCGGGCACAGCGCCCAGCGCGCGGTTTAACCGGATACGACTATGCGATTCACAAGCAAAAAAATACTGTTTCTGGCGGCCCTTATGGCCCTCGGCCTCATGAGCGCCTGCACCATGGCCCCCGAATACGAGCGCCCCGATTCGCCGGTGCCGGAAGAATATCCGGACTACCCGGTGTTTACGGGCGTGGGCAAGAACAACCCGGACGACCAGGCCAAAGCGGCCGCTGAACCTGTCAAAGCGGCCGCGCCGGCCCAGGACGCGGCCTTTGACGAATTCCCGGCCGCCGGCAACCAGCCTTGGCGCGAGTTCTTTCTGGACCCGGCCCTGCAACGCCTGATCGCCCTTTCCCTGGAGAACAACCGCGACTTGCGGGTGGCGGTGCTGAACATCGAGCGGGCCCGCGCCCGGTACGAAATCGAACGGGCCGACCTGTTTCCCTCCATCCAGGCCAGCGGGCAGAACTCCAACCAATTGTTGCCGGCGGACCTGGCCAACGCGCCCCATGCCGTGATCGCGCGCCAAACTTCGGTCACCGTGGGCTTCACCTCTTTTGAGCTCGATTTGTTCGGGCGCATCCGCAGCCTTAAGAACGCGGCCCTGGAAAACTTTTTCTCCATCACCCAAAATGCGCACAGCGCCCGGGTAAGCCTGGTGGCCGAAGTGGCCTCCGCCTACCTTACCCTGGTCTCTTACCGCGAGTTGTACGACCTTACCGAGCAGACCCACGCCACCCGCACGCAGTCTTACGACCTGGCCAAAAGCCTGTTCGACCAGGGCCTGACCTCGCAAATGGATCTGAACCAGGCCCGCACCGCCATGGAAGACGCGCGCGTTACCGCCGCCCGCTACCGCACCGACGCCCTGCGCTACGAAAACGCCCTGGCTCTGCTGGTGGGCGCCGCCCTGCCCCGGGATCTGGAAATTCCGCGCCGCCTGGCCGACATCCAGACCCTCAAGGAGGTGCCTGAAGGGCTCCCCTCCGGCCTGATGGAGCGCCGCCCGGACATCCTGGCGGCCGAGCACGGCCTGCGCAGCGCCAACGCCAACATCGGCGCGGCCCGGGCCAGCTTTTTCCCGCGCATCGGCCTGACCAGCAACTTCGGCACCATCAGCACCGAGTTTGACAACCTCTTTGAAGGCGCCAGCAAGACCTGGGCCTTCATTCCCTCGATCAGCCTGCCCATTTTTGAGGGCGGGCGGTTGATGGCCAATTTGCGCGTTTCGGAAACCGACAAGAAAATCGCCGTCGCCAATTACGAAAAAGCCGTTCAGGCGGCCTTTCGCGAAGTGGCCGACGCCCTGGCCTTCCGCTCCACCGCCGCCGAGCAGGTGGACGCGGCTACCGCCTTGCGCGACGCGGCCCGCGAAACTTACGACCTTTCCCTGGTCCGCTACGACGTGGGCGTGGACAGCTTTTTGAACGTGCTGGATTCGCAGCGCACTTACTTCACGGCCCAGCAGGCATACGTGAACACCATCCTCAACCGCGAGATCAATACGCTGAACCTTTACAAGGCCCTGGGCGGCGGTTGGGAATAGACCATCAGAGCGTCATTTTATGCCGACCCGCGCCTCATGCGCGGCAGTCCGGGGGAATAGGGCGGCAAGCGGCCTGGAGCTTAGTTTATGAAGTTTTTTTGAAAAGACCGTCGCATTCTGAAAATCTTCAACGAGAGAGGAAACCGGATGAAAAAAACCAAGCTGTGGAGCATCGCCGCTCTTTACGCATTTTTGCTTATCCTGGCGCCAGGGGCATCCATTGCCGCTGAAAAAACGTACACCAACAGCATCTGCATGGAGTTCATCCAGAGCCCGGCAGGCTCGTTCATGATGGGAGCGGAAAAGACTTTTGAGAATACCTACTACGGTGATGAAACGCCGCACCGGGTGCGCATCAGCAAGCCGTTTTACCTGGGCGCATACGAAGTGACGCAGGAACAGTGGATGGTGGTGATGGGGAACAATCCGAGCAACTTTAAAGGACCAAGCAATCCTGTGGAGCAGGTGTCCTGGGATGACGCGCAAGCGTTCATCAGCCGTCTGAACCAGCGGGAAGGGCACACCCGCTACCGCCTGCCCACGGAGGCGGAATGGGAATACGCGTCCAGGGCCGGGAGTACGGACGCCTACTGCTTCGGCGACGATCCCGATCAACTAGGAAGCTACGCCTGGTACGAAGAAGATTATAATTCGGGATCAACGCATCCGGTGGGTCAGAAGCGCCCCAATGCCTGGGGTTTGTATGACATGCACGGGAATGTGTGGGAGTGGGTACAGGACTGGTATGGGGAGTGGTATTATTCCGATTCTCCCGGCACTGACCCCCAAGGTCCGTCCTCCGGCGCGGATCGCGTGGAGCGCGGCGGCGGTTGGAGCTTCGACGCGGAGTTTTGCCGCTCCGCGAACCGGAGCAGCAACACGCCGGGCAACCGTAACTACAGCCTGGGTTTCCGGCTCGCCCTCTCCCCGGAGTAGCCGACGGGGAAACAGGCGCGGCAAGCGGCGGGAAATGACCCGGCGGGGAGCGGAATGACGTGAAGCCCGCCGGAACACGCGGGGAGCGGACAGCGGCGTTTATTTTCGGGAAAACATTTCGCGTTCGAGGTCGCGGCGCTCGGCGCCGGCTTTCAGGTCTTGCCGCTGGTCGTACAGTTTTTTGCCGCGCCCGAGCGCCAGCTCCACCTTGATGCGGCCGTTTTTGAAGTGCAGGTTCACCGGCACCAGGGTCAGGCCCTTTTGCTCGACCCGGGCGGCCAAAACCTCCAGTTCGCGGCGGTTCATCAGGAGCTTGCGTTCACGGTCCGGCTGGTGCTGGGCGTAGCCGGCGTTGGCGTACGGGGCGATGTGCAGGCCGACCAGCCAGGCCTCGCCCTGCCGGAAGGTCACGTAAGCGTCGTTGAAGCTGACCTTGGAAGCGCGCACGCTTTTGACCTCGGAGCCGGTAAGGATGAGCCCCGCCTCCACGAATTCGAGCAACTCGTAATAGTGGCGGGCTTTTTTGTTCTGGGCGATGTTGGCGGGTGAATTGTTCTTGACCATGCGGCTTTATATACCGGGAGGGTGAAAGGGGCAATAATTTTGCCGGGCGCCGTATTGACCAAAAAAGGTAAGCTGTTAAGAGTGGCACCATGAAGACAAGCAAGTACAGCCTCATGACCATGCTCGGGCATATCAGCACGGACATCAACCAGGGCGCCCTGCCGGCCCTGCTCCCCTTTCTGGTGCTCAACAAGGATATCAGCTACACCTCGGCGGCCGGGCTCATTTTCGCGGCCAACTCCGTTTCCTCTTTTGTGCAACCCCTGCTCGGCTACCTGGGGGACAAAGTTTCCTGGACCTGGCTGATGGGGCTGGGCATTTTTCTGGCCGGAGCAGGCATTGCGGCGGTAGGCTGGCTGGACGGCTACTGGGCCATCTTTTTCGCGGTGATGGTTTCCGGGGTGGGCGTGGCCATTTTTCACCCTGAGGGCGGCAAAATAGCCAACCTGGTGGCCGGTGAAAAAAAGGGCGCGGGCATAGCCATATTTTCCGTTGGCGGCAACATCGGCTTCGCGTTGGGGCCGGTTATCGTTTCGCTGGCCATCAGCCTGTTCGGCATGAAGGGCACGGCCGTGTTTCTGGCGCCGGCGGTGCTGATGCCGCTGGTGGTGCTCGCCAACCTGAAAGCCCTGAACCGGATTACGGCGGAATCGCGCACCCGGCAGAGCGGCGGGCGGGAAAATGAAACAGCCGACGACTGGCCCTCGTTCTTCAAGGCGGCCTCGTGCATCACGGCCCGTTCCATTGTGGCCTACGGCCTGACCACGTTCATCCCGCTCTATTTCGCCGTGGTGCTCCTCATGCCGGAAGCTTCCGCCAGCACCACGCTGACGTTGTTTTCCGTGGCCGCGGCCGCAGCCACGCTCTGCGGCGGGCACGTGGCCGACCGCGTGGGCTTCAACCGCATCATCCGGGTCTGCTTCAGCCTGCTGGTGCCGCTGTTGCTGCTCTTCCCCCTGATCGGCAACGTCTACCTGGCCGTGGTCCTGCTGGTGCCCATAGCTTTTATGCTGAACGCCCCGCAAAGCGCCAGCATCGCTCTCGGGCAGAAGTTCGTGCCCAATCATATCGGCACTTCGTCGGGCATCATGCTCGGGATGGCGGTGAGCGTGGGCGGCATGGTCGCGCCCGGCATCGGCTGGGTGGGCGACCATTACGGCCTGACCGCGGCCATATATACCGTGGCCGGCTTTGCGGTGCTGGTGATGGGGCTGGCCTTCCTCATTCCCGACCCGCGCAAGTTCGGGAACATGTCACGGGCGCGCAAAGCCGGGGAGCAAAAAAACCATTAAGCCGCGTTTCCTTAAATATTCGTTCCGGTCATGGACGCGAAGAACGGCAGCTCTTCGGCGTAGCGGGTGTAGGCGGCGCTGCGCACGATGCGCAGCACGCTGTCGGCCGTGGGCCGGTTGTAGACCTGGCGCAGCAGCGCACGGCAGTTTTCCACGCTGGAGCGGCGAATCAGGTTTTTCACCAGGGGAATGACCTGCGGGGTCATGGAGATCTCGTCAATGCCCATGCCGAGCAGGAGCGGCAGGGCGCAGGGGTCGGAAGCCATTTCGCCGCACACGCACACCGGGATGCCGGCTTCGCGCGCTTTGTCGGCCACGAGCTTGATCGACTGGATGATGGCCGGGTGCAACGCCTGGAACAGGTAGGAAACGTACTTGTTGCCCCGGTCTATGCCCAGGGAATACTGGATGAGGTCGTTGGTGCCGATGCTGAAAAAATCGACTTCCGCAGCCAGGGCCGAGGCCATGAGCACGGCCGAGGGCAGTTCGATCATGGTGCCGATGCGAATTTCGCGGCTGTAGGGCAGGCCTTCGTTGTCCAGCTCCTGCCTGGCTTCGCTCAGTACGCCCTTGGCGAAGCGCAGCTCTTCCAAGCCGGAAATCATCGGGAACATGATGGCGGCGTTGCCGTACACGCTGGCCCGCAAAATGGCGCGGAGCTGCCGGCGGAAAATATCCTGGTGCCGCATGCAGTAACGGATGGCCCGCACGCCCAGGGCCGGGTTGTCCTCTTCCAGCCGCCGGCGCTGGCCGATCATCTTGTCGGCCCCGGCGTCCAGGGTGCGCAGCACCACCGGCCGGGGAGCCAGTTCGGAAAGCACGCGCCGGTAGTCGTTGAACAGTTCGTCTTCGGTGGGCAGTCGCGAGCGGGAAAGAAAGCCGAACTCGGTGCGGTAAAGGCCGATGCCCTCGCCGCCCATGGCTTTGAGCAGCCCGGTTTCGCTGCTGGTTTCCAGGTTGCCGTAAACGGAAATGCGCACGCCGTCCGCGGTTTCGGCCGGAAATTCGGACTTGCGCCGGGTGTGGGCCTCGTAAGCCGTGAACTGCCGCTGGAGCTCGCGGTATTCGGCCAGATCGCTCTCGGTGGGGTTTACCAGCACCAGACCGTTGATGCCGTCCACGATTACCAGCTCGCCGTCCTGGAGGCTGCCTTCCAGCCCGGTGCAGCCGACCACGCAGGGAATGCGCAGGCTGCGGGCAAGAATGCCGGTGTGCGAAGTTTTGCCGCCCATTTCCATGACCAGGGCGATAATGTGCTCCGGCGCCAGGGCCAGTGTGTCAGCCGGGGTAAGGTCGTGGGCAAAGAAAATGCGCGGCGCGTCTTCTTCGGCCTGGGGCTCCGCCGCTGCCGCCGGCCCGCCGAGCGGGGCCTCGCCCTGCAAAATACGGATGACCCGGCCGCATACGGTCTGGATGTCGGAGGCGCGCTCCCGCAAGTAGGGGGAATCCATGCTCATGAATGTGGCCGTGAATTCCTGCACGGCATGATCGCAGGCCCACTCGGCCCCGAGCAGGCGCTCGCGGATATTGGCGTGCACGGCGGCCATGAGTTTGGGGTCGCGGCAGATCATGATATGGGCGTCAAGCAGCTCGCCCTGCACTGCGGCGGCTCCATAGGCCTGGCCCGCCGCTTGGCCGGATGCCGGGGCGTCGGCCGGGCCGGCCAGCTTGCGCCTGGCCTCGCCGAACTCGGCCGCCAGGGCGGCCAGGGCCTGGTTGAAGCGTTCAACTTCCGCCTCGGCCGCTGCGGCGGTGATGGAGCGGCGCGAAAGCGTGGTGTTGCCGCGCCGGTTGATGAACTGCGAGCGGCCCACGGCCACGCCGGAAGACACGGAAACGCCGTTCAGCACCTGGCGCCTGGCCGCGCGGTCCGGCCGAGGGAGCGGCGCGCCCGGCCGGGCGTTCTCAGGCTGTCCCGGCATGCTCGGCTCCAGTCGGGCTGAATTGGGCTTGGAAAAGCCTGGTCAAAACTTCGCCCGCGGCCGAGGCGTCTTCGCCCCGGCACTCCAGGGTGAGTTGCTCGTTCTTGCCGGCGGCCAGGGAAAGCAGATCCAGGATGCTCTTGACGTCGGCGCTGCTTTCGCCGGAAATCAGACGGATGTCCGCCTTGAATTCCTGGGCGGCCCTGGCCAGGCCGGCGGCCGGGCGGGCATGCAGGCCGTAATCGTCCAGCACGGTAACGGCCGCGATGAAAATTTCTGCCTGCTGGTTGCTCATAAGGCTTCTCATACTACATAGCGCTGAAAAAACAAGTTCCAGATAGTCGATCCTTGTACCAAATTACCAGGTCACCAGCGGTAAGAACCTTGCCAGGACTTCACGCGCAAAGTCTTGTCCGGCGGTTTCTTTCAAAGCTGCTTGACGCGCTTTCCAATCCAAACTTCTCATTTGGTCGCAAAGGGCGACTCCTGTAGTCTTACACCCGGCGGGAAGCGCCAGCTCAAAAGGGTATCCCTTGCTTTGACTGGTAATCGGTACAACCAGGCACAACCCTGTCCGGCTGTTATATGCTTTGGGAGAAAGAACAATAGCGGGGCGGTGTCCAGCTTGTTCATGACCCGCTTGAGGGTCAAAATTCAGCCAGATAATATCCCCGGCATCAGGAATATACGCCGCTACCATGCTTCCTTGCCTTGTGCTTTACCCCAATCAAATTCGCCATGAAGGTTGTCAGGCGTGACTCCGGCGAGCAATTCATCAAGTGTGAATTTCTTGGGCGTTGAAGGGATTTTTACCTTAAAGCCATCACTTTCAATTTCCAATTCAACATCAACCCCGCGCTCAATAGCCAGTTCATTGACCAGAGCTTGCGGCAGGCGAATCGCCAGGGAATTGCCCCATTGCGATACTTTTGTTTGATTTTGCATGATTCTATTCCCCGTATATCCAGAAGATATCCATAAAAAGAACGGCTGGCAAGGGAACCGATAAAAACGGAAAAAATAATTTCTGCGGAATATCACAGCGCAAGCAGCAACAGCAGCAGGCAAAGCAGAAGGCTGCGCGAATAATGCAATCTGGCCGCCAGGTAGCCGAACAGCAGCAGCATGGACAGCGGCAGGAACCAGGCGTGCGCCAGCTCCGCCAGTCGCGCCAGTTCCGAAAAACCGGGCCTGCCCCAGGGGCGCAGGGAAAAAGTCAGAAAAGCCAGCAAAACGAAGGCGGAAACCCTTTTCAGGCGGTCGCCCCAGTTGATCAGGTCAAAACGGCGCAAGAGCGCCATGGCCTGGAAGCCGCGACTCAGGCCGAGGTAAAAAGTGAATATTTTCATAGCCAGGGCCGTGAGCAGCCAGAACAGGAAAAACAGGCAGGCGGCCCCGGCGCAGCCCAGGCCGGTCAGGACGAGCAGCAACATGAAAAACAGCGTATCCAGGCTGCCGCTGAAAAACGAATCGCCAATGGCCGAAAGGGAATTCAGCATGGCTTCTTTAATCGGCCCGAAGCGGGAGGGATCTATTTTCCCGGCCGCAATGGAGCGTTCCGTATGCAGGAAAGCCCCGGTCAGGTACGGCCCCCAAAAGGGATGGCAGTTGTGAAAAATGGCGTAGCGGCGGCAGGCGGCGACAAAATCGGCCTGCTTTGGGTAGAGATCGCGCAGGCCGGGCAGCATGGACCAGGTAAAGCCCAGGTTTTGCAGGCCGCGCAAGTTATAGGCGGCGTTGGGCATGTTGCTGCGCGCAAAGCTTCGGCACAGGCTCATGCCGCTGAATTTAAGCGCCATACCCGTTCTCCCCGACCGGGCCGCTCGGGCCGCCGCCCGGTTCTTGTCGGACGGGCCGACTTTCCCGGATAAAATCGTAAAGCTCATCCACGCTCCAGCCCGGGGCCCGCCCTTGCAGTTGCCTGGCCAGTTGGCGGGGCTTAAGGTTCGCGGCCCCTTCAGGCAGCAGCCGGGCCAGTTCGCTTGCCGGCAGGCGGTTCCCGCCGGACGGCGGGCCGAGCAGCACGGTAATTTCGCCCAGGAGTTCGTCCGGCAGCGCTGCGTATTCGCCAAGCTTCAGGCTGATGAATTCCTCGTAGATTTTGGTCAGTTCCCGGGCGATGCAGAGCTCGCGCCCGCCCCCCTGTCCATCCCCCCGCCCGGCGCAGGCCTCGAGCAGCAGCGCCAGAGTGCTTTTAAGGCGGTCTTTGCGCTCAAAAAAACAAAGAGTGGCTGCCAGAGCGGCGTAGGGCGCGAAAAATTTACGGATGTCGCCCGGCTTGCGCGGCGGAAAGCCCAAAAAAACAAAGGGCTGCGGCGGCAGGCCGGAAGCGCAGAGCGCGGCCAGCGGCGCGGAAGGGCCGGGGACGGGCGCAACCCGGATGCCCCGCTCGCGACAGGCGCGCACCAGCCGGAAACCGGGGTCGGAAAACAGCGGGGTGCCGGCATCGGAAACCAGGGCGAAGTCGCGCCCGGCGGCCAGCTCTTCCAGCAGTTGGGGGAGTTTTTCCTCTTCGTTGTGTTCGTGCAGGCTCATGAAAGCGCGCGCTTTTACGCCGCAGGCGGAAAGCAGGAGCCCCGAGCGGCGCGTATCTTCGGCCAGGACGCAGTCGGCCGCGGCCAGCACTTCCCGGGCCCGGGGCGAAAGGTCGGCCGGGTTGCCCAGGGGGGTGGCCACGACCCAGAGGCAGCCGGAGCTTGCAAGCAGGCCCGGCCTGGCCGGTATGAGCGGCGTTTTGGACCTGGGGGCGCTCATCAGAAAATCTCTCCGCCGCTGAGCGCGTCCTGATAAAGCTCCACCCGGCGGACTAGGCCGGCGGCGCTCACTTCCACACAGACCAGGTCCAGGCGGCAGGGCTGGCCCCAGGCCCGCTTCTCGCCCAGGTACAGGGCCACGGCTTTGCGCAGTTTGGCCCGCTTGGCCGGCGAGTAGGCGTCCAGGGGGCGGAACGGCCCGCCGTCCCCGGCTCCCGCAGTCCCTCCTGCTCTCGCGTTCTCCCTGGTTGTGCGGGTTTTCACCTCCACGAAAACCAGGGTGTCGCCCTCCCGCGCCACAATATCGAGCTCCAGCCCGCGCAGGCCGGCGGACAAAGCGCCTTTGGCGGCCGGCCGCCAGTTACGCTCCAAAATGGTCATGCGGCGCGTTTTCAGGAAGTCAACCGCCAAGTCCTCGCCCTTCTTTCCGATCGCGAGGTGCCCGAAGCCTGATTTGGCGGCCGGCCTGGCCTGTTTTTCCGGTGCATGCATGACTGGACCCTAACATCAGTTTAAAACAATGAAAACTGCGTATCTGTTCCGGCGCTTTGCGCTTCGCTTTCCACCCCGGCGAAGCTGCGGCGGTGCTGCGGGCAGGGCCCCAGGCGGCGCAGGGCCGCCAGATGCGCGGCGGTGCCGTAGCCTTTGTGCGCGGCAAAAGCATAGCCGGGGTAGCGGCGGTCCAGGGCCAGCATCAGCCGGTCGCGCCAGGTCTTGGCCAGAATGGAGGCGGCGGAGATGGAAGGCAGCAAACTGTCGCCCCGGACCAGGGTTTTCTGCTCCGGCAGCTCGTAGTCAGGCCCGCAGGCCGCCTGCCATTGCGGCAGCAGGATAGGCTGCGAGCCGTCAATGTACAGCGGGCATTGCCGGGCCCTATCCGCCAGTCCCGCCAGGCCGGTCGAGCCGGGCAGGTTTCGGGAGCGCCGCTCAAGGCGGGCCAGCAGAGTGACGACCGCCCGGCTCATGGCCCGGAAAGTGGCGTTGAGGATATTGATTTCGTCTATTTCCCCCGGCCAGGCCAGACCCAGCGACCAGTGCAGGGGCGCGGCGCAAATGGC
>JAISDX010000019.1 GCA_031264465.1 Deltaproteobacteria bacterium
TCGGTCAGGCGGCTCTCGATGTTCATGTGCACGTCTTCCAGCTCCCGCTTCCAGACAAAGGAGCCGGCTTCAATTTCTTTTTGCACCGCTTCAAGGCCCCGCGCCAGGCCTTCGGCCTCGCCCGGCGTCAGTACGCCCTGCCGGGCCAGCATGCGGGCGTGGGCCAGGGAACCGCGGATGTCCTGGCGGTAGAGTTCGCGGTCATAGGAGACGGATTCGGTGTATTCCTCGGTCAGGGACGAATTGCCTTCGCTGAAGCGCCCGCCCCACATTTTTTTAACGGCCATGTTGTCGAACCTTTTTGAAAATTTATTTCCCCGGACTCCGCTTTCGGAGTCCGGGGAAGGTATGATGAAACTTTGCCGCCGGAGGGTCCGCCAGGGGCTACTTGATCAGGTCCTGGCGGTGCCCGATGATGCGCAGGCCGTTCAGGCGGATAAAGCCGGAGGCGTCGGCCTGGTTGTACACTTCATCGCGCTCGAAGGTGGCGAGGTCGTGGTTGAACAGCGAGTATGGGGAAGTACGGGACACCGGCAGCACGTTCCCTTTGTAGATTTTCATCTTCACCTGGCCGGTGACGCGCTTTTGGCTTTCGTCCACCAGAGCCTGAATGGCTTCGCGCTCCGGCGCGTACCAGAAGCCGTTGTAAATGGCGGCCGCGTAGCGCGGGATCAGGCTGTCGCGCAAGTGCATGACTTCGCGGTCCAGGCAGATGCCTTCCAGGTCGCGGTGGGCCTGGTACAAAATGGTACCGCCGGGGGTTTCGTACACGCCGCGGCACTTCATGCCGACAAAGCGGTTTTCCACTATGTCGATACGCCCCACGGCGTGCTTGCCGCCGATGGCGTTCAGGGTCTTGATGATTTCGGCCGGGCTGAGTTTTTCGCCGTTCACGGCCACCGGGTCGCCTTTTTCAAAATCCACGGTGATGTATTCGGCCTTGTCCGGCGCCTGTTCCAGCGGCACGGTCATGATGTAGCTGTTGGCCGAAGGTTCCTGGCCCGGGTCTTCCAGTTCGCTCCCTTCAAAGCTCAGGTGCAGCATGTTGTTATCGATGCTGTACTGCTTGGAACTGGTGGAAAGCGGGATGCCGTGTTTTTCGGCAAAGGCGATCAACTCGGAGCGGGATTTGAGGTTCCAGATGCGCCAGGGGGCCACGGTCTTCAGTTCCGGAGCCAAGGCCATGGCCGAAAGCTCGAAGCGCACCTGATCGTTGCCCTTGCCGGTGCAGCCGTGGGCAATGGCGTCGGCCCCGTGCTCGCGGGCGATTTCCACCAGGCGCTTGGCGATGAGCGGGCGGGCCAGGGAAGTGCCGAGCAGGTAGCGGCTTTCGTAAATGGCGCCGGCCCGGTAAGCCGGGAAAATGTAGTCGCGGGCGAACTCTTCCTGCACGTTTTCCACGTAGGCTTTAATGGCGCCGGTGCGCAGGGACTTGTCCGCCACGCCGCTCAGGTCTTCTCCCTGTCCCAGGTCGCAGGTCAGGGTGATTACTTCGCAGCCCATTTCCACCTGGAGCCACTTCAAAATGACGGAGGTGTCCATGCCGCCAGAATAGGCCAGCACGACTTTCTTGATGTTTTTGCTCATTTCATCCTCCTGACTATATTTTTGGTTTGTCGTTCCTTAGTTTTTGAAAACCCATTCCATGATCGCTTTCTGAGCATGCAGCCGGTTTTCGGCCTCGTCGAAAATAAGAGAATTTTTGCCTTCCAGCACGCCTTCGCTCACTTCCTCGCCCCGGTGCGCGGGCAGGCAGTGCATGAACTTGGCCTCGGGCGCGGCCAGGGCCATGAGCTTTTCATCCACGCAAAAACCCTGGAAGGCGATTTCACGCACGCGCTGCTCTTCTTCCTGGCCCATGGAGGCCCAAACGTCGGTGTTCACGTAGTGCGCGCCGTCCACGGCTTCCTGCGGGCTTTCGGTCAAAAGGATGTTCGCGCCCTTCTTGCGGCATATCTGCAAGAGCGACATGTCCGGTTCATAGCCCTTGGGGCAGGCCAGGCGCAGTTCGAAACCGAAACACGCCGCCGCCTCCATCCAGGAGTTGGCCATGTTGTTACCGTCGCCCACCCAGGCCACGCGCTGTTTTTCCAGGTTGGGAGCGCGCTCGTACATGGTGAGCACGTCGGCCATAATCTGGCAGGGGTGCCCTTCCGTGGTGAGAGCGTTGATGACCGGAACGCTGCCGTAAGCCATGAGCTCGCGCAGCTTGGCCTCGCCAAAAGTGCGCACCACCAGGCCGCAGCAATAGCGGGAAAGAACCCGGGCCGTGTCGCGCAAAGGTTCGGAGCGCCCGAGCTGGCTTTCGGCCGGGGTCATGAATATGGTGGCGCCGCCCAGGTGGCGGATGCCCACGTCAAAGGAAAAGCGGGTCCGGGTGGAGGCTTTTTCAAAAATCATGGCCACAACCTGCCCGGAGAGAAGGTCGCTGCGGTAGTCAGATTTCTTCATCTCCAAAGCCCGCTTCAGAACTTTCGGAGCGCCGTCCTCGCCCAGGTCGAATACGCTGATAAAGTGTCTGGCCATTCTATATTGCTCCCGTTTTGTGTCCTAACACAGAATTCTTATGTCTAAAGGGCGCGCTTGTAAAGATCCGTCGGAAGGTTCCGCAGGGCAATCGCATTAACATTGTAACAAGTTGAAAGTAGTGGAAGTTCACGGCGGGCGTTCTCTCCTGGCGCCGGCGCCACAATGTTCCGTTGTCATAAGCGGTTGGGTAAAGCATGCGGCAATTCATTGCCGAGGCATTCGTAACAACGGGGAGTACCCGCCTCGTGAGCGTCCATGTGGTCAATCCCCCAATGCGCAAGCGCGTGGAGGGCATCGTATAGGCCACGCCCGTCATGCGTCAGCGTATATTCCACCCGTGGTGGAATCTGGTCGTATTGTTTTCGCAGAATCAGCCCGTCAGCCTCCAGTTCTTTCAAGGATTGGGCCAGCATCATGTTTGTGATGTTCCCCAATTTTCTTTTCAATTCGCTGTACCGTTTGGGAGTCTGCGGGAACAGCAGGCAGATAATGGGAAACTTCCACTTCCCGCCAATCAGTGCAAGGGAGTAGCGAATCGGACATTGGGAAGTTTTGCTGTCTGACTGTGCCATAACTTTTCCTCATGGTATGTATTTTAATACTCAGTCAGTAAATACTGCGTACTTATATTTATATTATCATCGGGTATAGTGATGG
>JAISDX010000098.1 GCA_031264465.1 Deltaproteobacteria bacterium
GTGATGCGCGACCGGGCCGACAACGCCATCGTGGTCTGCGGCATAGAGAACTTCGACCCCATGGGCGTGCACACCGGCGACTCCATCACCGTGGCTCCCATTCAAACCTTGTCCGACACCGAGTACCAAGCCCTGCGCCAGGACGCCCTGGCCGTGGCGCGGGCCGTGGGCGTGGACACCGGCGGCTGCAACATCCAGTTCGCCGTGAACCCGCAAACCGGGCGCCGGGTGGTCATTGAAATGAACCCGCGCGTTTCCCGCTCCTCGGCCCTGGCCTCCAAGGCCACCGGCTTTCCCATTGCCCGCATCGCGGCCAAACTGGCTCTGGGCTACCGCCTGGACGAACTGAAAAACGACATCACCGGCACCTCGGCCTGTTTCGAGCCAGCCATTGACTACTGCGTGGTCAAGGTGCCGCGCTTCAACTTTGAAAAATTCGCCGGGGCCTTGCCGGTGCTGGGGCTGCAAATGCACTCGGTGGGCGAGACCATGGCCCTGGGCGGCAACTTTCGCGAAGCCTTGCAAAAAGCCCTGCGCGGGCTGGAAACCGGACTGGCCGGGCTCGAGCCGGTACGGCGCAAAAACGCCGCCGCCCCCCTGGTCAGCCCGGCCGCCCGCCTGGAGGAGCTGCGCCAAAGCCTTTACCAGCCCGGGCCGGAGCGCTTGCCCCAACTGTACGAAGCCCTGCAACTGGGGCTGACCCTGGAAGAGGCGCGAAACATAACAGGCATCGACCCCTGGTTCCTGTCGCAGCTTCAGGCCGTTTTGCAAGCCGAGCACGAACTGGAGGACGATTTCGGGCAGGCCGTATGCTCCCGCCTGGCCGCCATGCCGGTGAAGCCCGTCCGCCCGGCCGGGGCCGGGGCCGCCAAACCCGCCAAAACCGCCTATGGGGTTTCCGGCTCCTTTGACGATGAGGCTGAATGGGACATGGAGCAGTTGGGCTTTGCCGGGCGCCTGCGCCATTACAAGGCCCAGGGCTTCAGCGACGCCCGCATCGCCGCCCTGGTTTCGCGGGCCGCCCGGGCTCCGGTAACGCCCGTAACGGAGGGCCAGGTGCGCGCCCTGCGCGAGTCCCTCGGCATTCACCCCGTCTTCCGCTCCGTGGATACCTGCGCCGGCGAGTTCGAGGCCTCCACCCCCTACTTTTACTCCACTTACGACGCCGAGGCCCCGGACCCGCTGCACGCCGCCCATCTGGCCCAGGGCCAGAACGGCCGCAACGGCCTGAAACGCAAGGTGATCATCTTGGGCGGCGGCCCCAACCGCATCGGCCAGGGGCTGGAGTTCGACTACTGCTGCGTGCAGGCCTGTTTCGCCCTGAGCGAGATGGGCATCAAGGCGATCATGGTCACCTCCAACCCGGAAACCGTCTCCACCGACTACGACACCGCCGACAGCCTCTACTTCGAGCCGGTCACGGCCGAGGACGTGCTGGCCATCTGCCGGGCCGAAAAGCCGGACGGGGTGATCGTCCAGTTCGGCGGGCAGACCCCGCTGAACATCGCGGCCGAACTGGAGCGGGCCGGCGTGCCCATTCTGGGCACCAAACCGGCTGACATCGCCCTGGCCGAAGACCGCGAGGCCTTCAGCGCCTTGGTGGAAAAGCTGAACATACCCCAGCCGGCCAGCGGCATGGCCGGCAACGAAGAGGCGGCCTGCCGCGTGGCCCGCGAAATCGGCTACCCGGTCATGGTGCGCCCCTCCTTCGTGCTGGGCGGCCGGGCCATGCGCGTCATCCACAGCGAGGAAGACCTGCGCAACTGGGTGAACGGCGGCATGAACGGGGTAAACCTCGACCCAGCCTCGCCCATCCTGGTGGACAAGTTCCTGGAAGAGGCCGTGGAAATTGACGTGGACGCCATTGTGGACCGCGCCAGCATCACCATCGCCGCCGTCATGGAGCATATCGAGCAGGCCGGCATCCACTCCGGCGACTCCTGCTGTTCCATACCCACACACACCCTGGACCGTGAAATCCTCGCCACCATCCGCTCCCACGCCCGCAAGCTGGGCCTGGCCCTGGGCACGGTGGGGCTGCTCAACGTGCAGATGGCCATCCACGACGGCAAGGTCTACGTGCTGGAAGCCAACCCCCGCGCCTCGCGCACCGTGCCTTTCGTTTCCAAGGCCACCGGGCGCAACCTGGCCGGGCTGGCCGCCAAGGTCATGGCCGGGCTGACCCTTGAGGAAGTACGCTTTACCGAAGAGCCGCGCCTGGCCTACCACGCCGTCAAAGAGGCGGTCATTCCCTTTGACCGCTTCCCGGGGGCGGAAATCGCCCTGGGGCCGGAAATGCGCTCCACCGGCGAAGTCATGGGCATTGACCGCAGTTTCGGTCTGGCCTTTCTGAAAAGCCAGACCGCGGCCGGCATGCCTATCCCCTTTTCCGGCAACGTCATCCTCACCGTCACCGACCGCGACAAGGAAAAACTCGCGCCCCTGGCCGGGCGCCTGCTGAAGCTCGGCTTCAACCTTTACGCCACGCCGGGCACCAAGGCCGTGCTCGACCAGAGCGGCATCAAATCCAGCCTGGCGGTAAAAATCGGACCGCAGCGGCCGCACCTGCTGGACCTCCTGCGCAACGGCGACGTCGGCCTGGTGGTGAACACCGTGAGCGGGCCGGTCTCGGCCGGCGACGCCGCCCGCATCCGTTCCGAGGCCCTGGGCCGGCGCATCACCCTGCTCACCACCCTGGCCGCCCTGCGCGCCGCCGTGGAAGGGCTGGAAGCCCGGCAGGAAGCCAAGCGCAACGTGGCGCCGCTGCAAGATTACTACAAACATTAGCCTCCGGTGGCCGGGCAAGGGGCCTTCCCCTGCACCCCCGAGAAGGAATACTTTTATGTTTGATGACTTGATTGTTGACGACAAACCCCGTGAAGAGTGCGGCCTCGTCGGGCTCTACGAAGTGGAGGAAGCCGCCCAGGTGGCCGCTCTGGGGCTGCACGCCCTGCAGCACCGGGGGCAGGAATCGGCCGGAGTGGTGAGCAGCTTTGAAGGCAACCTGCACCCGTTGCGCGGCCTGGGTCTGGTCGCCGCGGTGTTCGGCCAGGGGCAGGCCCGTACCCTGCCCGGCAACGCCG
>JAISDX010000176.1 GCA_031264465.1 Deltaproteobacteria bacterium
TATTTTCCCGGTGTCGCCGCTGGGGTCCGGGGTGATGTACTTTTCACTCTTCCAGGCGTTGCCGTCCAAAATCCGCAGGCCCCGGTGGCTGGTGTGCTGCACGTCGGCGGCTATCAGCCTGGACTGGCTGTTGTATTCCGCCCGCAGCGCCAGCCTGGCGCCGGAGGTCAAACCCGGCTCGCGCAGGCTTCTGACGATTTCCCGCATGCGGCGGATCTTTTCCTGGATGAGCAAAAGGGCTTCCGAAGCCAGCTTGGCGATTTTAACGCCCTCGCCCAAATTGATCGCGGCGTGGCGCAACAGCGCAGGGTCGCTGCGCAACATGCCGTTAAGGGCCTCGCCGAGCATGACGCCGGGGTCGCGGCGCCGGGGCCTGTCCCTCTTACCCCTGATGAATTCCTGCAGGCTGATGCCATTGTAGGCGCTCTGGCCCACGGCCTGGTGGGCCAACTGCACGTGGGCCAGCTGGTTGATCATCTGGCCGCGTAAAAGCTGCAGGGAATACTGGGCCATGTTGCCCAGCGCGAAAGGAGCCGCCATAAAATCTCCCCAAAAAACAATATCCCTTGTCCGCCTTTTCGGCCTTATGCGGATTTTCTTTAGCACGGACGCGGCAAGCGCAAAAGAAGGCCGCCCTCGCCCGGCCGGCCGGTTTCAGGGCGCGGGCCGCAGAGCCAGTTCGGCCAGCGCGTTCACCGTGGCCGCGGCCAGCGGGGAACCGCCCCGCCGGCCCCGGATGGCGATGCAGGGCAGGCCGGGCCGGGCCAGGAGCAGTTCCTTGGATTCGGCCGCGTTCACAAAACCCACCGGCATGGCGATTACCAGGGCTGGCAGAGCCGCCGGCGAGCCGTTCCCGGCCACCCGGTCCAGCCCGGCAAAATAATCCAGCAGGGCCAGGAGCGCCGTGGGCGCGTTGCCCACGGCCAGAATGGAACCGCCGAGCCGGCCTTCGGCCGCGGCCAGCTCGAAGGCGGCCCGCGCGCGCGTCATGTTTTTTTCACGCGCGTATTCGGCCACCCCCGGCAGGGAAAGCAGGCAGGCGGGCTTCACTCCCAAAGGCGTCAGGCGGCGCAGGGGCATGCCGGCCCGGGCCATTTCCGTATCCGTATATACCGGAGCGCCGCCGCGCAGGGCCGCCACGCCGGCCCGCACCGCCCCGGCCGGAATGTGCAGATGCGGCAGCAGGGAATAGTCGGCGCTGGCATGTACCAGGCGGCGGGCCACCTGCCATGCGTCGTCCGCGAAGGGCAGGCGTCCCCCGGTCCGGGGAAAGAGCTCGCAAGCCAGCCGCGTGGGACTCGGACTTTCCGGCCCCAAGCCAAGCTCGCTCCCGATAATGGAAAAAGAACGCTCTTCAATTTCCGTTGGCGTAAAACAGTCGATCAAGCTGGTCATGTTGTTATCCAAGTTTAAAATTTGCCGCCTGTCCCCGCCATGGTAAAAATTCAGGCGCGGGCTGACAAGCGAAAATGCGCCGCTTGCGGGCCGGCCTTAAGGAAATATCGACGGAAGCCCTAATCAAATAAATATTCCGGCCGAAAAAACTTTTGCAGCAAACCCTGCAAAGGTGAGGTGACAGCCATGATCATAAGGTTGGGCGACAGCTACAATCCGGTTGAGGAAGCCATGCTGGCCGACCGTGCCAAAGCCCGGACGGAAGACGGCCGCACCGCGCCGGTAAGCGGTTCTGAGCTTGGCCTGGACGCCGGCGGCAAAGCCGACGAGGCCAAAAAAACAGTTTTTGCGGCTGCCGGCGACCGGGTGGATATATCCAGGGAAGCGCGCGAACTCCTGCAGGCCCAAGCTGCGGAGAACCCCGGGGAAGAGGAACGTCAAGGAGCGGATGAACAGGACGAGTACGCCGAATTCGCCGAGGCGGCCAACAACCTCAAGGGGCTGTCCGAAAAATTCCAGTCTCCGGCCACGGCCGGCATGTCCGGCGCCGGCGGCAGCGAGGATGACAGCGAAGGCGGCGGCAGCGTGGACAAACTGCGCAAGATGATCAAGGAAGCGCAGAAAAAGCTTGCTGATGCGCAGCTCAAGCTGCAGGAAGCCCTGGCCAAAGCCTCGTCCGAGGAAGACTCTTCCGCCCGGCAGTTGGCCCAGGGCGAAGTGCAGGCCGCGCAACAGGAAATGGCCGTCATGAACGCCGAAATCCAGATGCTGCAACAGCGGTTGCAGGAAGCCATGAAATCCGAAGCCGGCGGTGGCGGCGGCAGCGGTGAAGGCGGTGTCGGCAAAATAGGCATCAACCCCGCCAGCGGCTGGGCTCCCAGCGGCAAGCGCATCCAGGTGGGCGCGAACGGCATCGCCAGCCTGACCTGAGGCCGGGCGCGGCGAGCACAAAGACCATTCCCTGCTAGCCAAGCAAGCGGCGGTACAGCTCCAGGTAATTGTCCACCATGATCTCGTAATGGTAGTCTTCGATACTCCGCTTGCCGCCTTCCACCAAGTAGTCGCACAATTCCTGGTCGCGGCAGAGGGCAATGAGCCTTTCAGCCAAGTCGGCCGGATCGCCGCTTTTGAAAAACAGGCAATCCTGCTGGTCCTTGGCCATTTCCTGATGGGAGAGGCTGTCGGAGCAAAGCACCGGCAGGCCGATGGCCCAGGCTTCCAGAATCTGCTGGCTGCACCCTTCGCCGTAGTCGGTGGGCGCAATGAGAATATCGCAGTGCGGCAGCACCGTGCGGGGGTCCTGTCCGCCCAGAAAGGCCAGGCGGCTTTCCACTCCCAGTTCCGTGGCCAGATCCAGCAGGGGCTGGAAGGCCGGGCCGGCGCCGGTAAAGCGCATTTCCCAGTAGGGCAGGTCCGCCCTCTCCAGCAGGGCGGGCAGGGCGCGCAGCAGCGTTTCCAGGCCGCGTTCCCTCTCCAGGCGGCATTCGCAGGAAAGGATGATGCGGTCGTCGTCGCGCTGGCGACGGGCCGGGTAGTCGGCGGCGGCAACGCCGCCGTGAACGATTTTCAGCGCCCGGGGCGGCACTTTGGACTCGGCCATGGCGTAGGCCACTTCCTGCGTTTCGCAGGCCACTATCCGCGCGTTGCGGAAGCCCTCTTCCAGTTTGTTGTCCAGCAGGGGCACCGGCAGGTGGCGGCTGTGCATGAGCAGCAGGTTGGGGTGCTTTTGCGCGAGCTTCATCCCCAAAAGGCCGGCCGGGTTGTCATGGGCGTGAACGATCCATTGACCGAGATTACGCCGGAAAAACCAGCGCAGGCGCAGCTTGCCAAAAGAGCGCCCCAGCCAGCCCAGGGAAAGAGAAAACACCTCCACCCCGGCCTTCAGGGCGTGATGCTGCAATGGAGAGCCATCGATACAGATCAGCGCCACCCGGCATTCGTCCCGCTGGCGCAAACCTTGGGCGAGCAGCAGAACTTGCTGTTCGGTCTCGTAGAAATCCGTACCCAGGCTGATCAGCAATACATTCATAGCATCCGATAATACCCTTGAGATGCCATGAAAGCCAGTCAAATTTTCATTCCCGGGCCTGCCGGACGCAACGATTGAAACCCGCCCCGGTATTGCCTTTTCACTCGCTGTGCCCGGAATTACTGTTCACTGGCGCATTAATTAAACGTATATTAAATTATTTTAAATAGTTAAAATTTATTTAGAATTTATTTAGAAAAATTTAAGAAAAATAATTTCAATAAAATAAACTAGGCGGCGTTCAAGTTCGGCGGAGTCAGCAAAAAGATAAAGGCCGCCGCCAGGCTGAGGCCGCCCATGCAAAAGTAGGTCAGGCGAAAGGCCTCGGCCAGGCCGCCCGTGCTCACGGCCAAGCCCGCCGGCCGGAACAGGGCCAGGCCGCCGGCGGCCGCTGCCACTCCCAGGCCCAGGGCCAATTGCATCACCACCGAAAGCAGGCTGTTGCCGCTGGCCGCCATCTCGTCAGGCAGGCCAATCAGGGTGAGCGTGTTCATGGCGGTGAATTGCAGCGAGTTGACCGCCCCGAACACGCTGAACAGAATCAGGGTGATCCAGAGCGGCGTACCTGAGGCCAGGAAGGAATAAGAGGCGATAAGGCAGCCCAGGAGCACCGTGTTGACAAACAGAACCCGGCGGTAGCTGAAGCGGTTCAGCAGGCGGGTGGCCAGGGCTTTGGAAAAAATGGCCATCACGGTCATGGGAACCATCACCAGGCCGGCCTTGAATGGCGAATAGCCGAGCAGCACCTGCAAAAGCAGCGGCGTAAGGTAGGGCATGCCGCCACCGGCCAGGCGGGCGAAAATATTGCCGGCAATGCCCACCGAAAAACTGCGGATTTTGAACAGAGCCAGGCTGAACAAGGGCTGGGCGTACCGCCGCGCGTGCAGGACATACAGGGCGAAGCAGAGCGCCCCGCCGCCGCCCAGTCCCACCAGGAGCGGGTTGGAAAACTGCTTCTGCCCGGCGCCGTCCAGCGCGAAGGAAGCCAGCAGCATGGCCGTGCCGAACAGCAAAAACCCGGGCAGGTCAAAGCGGGCCCGCGCCGTGCCCTGCAAGTCGGGAATATAGCGCAGCACCGCCAGGCAGCCCACCGCCCCTACCGGAACATTGATCAGAAAAATCCAGTGCCAACTGGCGTATTCCACCAGAAAGCCGCCCAGAGCCGGACCCATGAGCGGCCCGATCAAGGCGGGAATGCTGACGAAACTGAGCACCTGCACCAGTTGCCGTCTGGGGTAGCTGCGCAGGATGATCAGCCGCCCCACCGGCATCATGAACGCGCCCCCCACCCCCTGGGCGGCGCGCGCGAAAATCAGAAAGCCGAGCGATCTGGAAGTGGCGCACAAAACCGAACCGACCGCGAAAACAATAATGGCGCTGAAGAGCACCTTTCTGACGCCAAAGCGGTCCGCCACCCAGCCGGACACCGGCATGAGCACGGCCACGGCCAGCACATAGGCGATTACGGCCCAGTGCAGGTTGAGCGGGCTCTCGCCCAGGCTGCGCGCGATGGAGGGCAGGGCCGTGTTCAGCACGCTGGTGTCCAGCATCTGCATGAAAAAGGCAATGGCCACAATCCAGGGTATGATGCGCAGGGCTTGCGGCTCCTGAACCAGGCCGGCATCGGCGGCGCTTTGTCCAGTCTGTTTTGGGACAGGCGTATTCATGGCAGTATTCCCGGTCTTCCCGGATCCCCGTATCGGCATAACACAAACCACCGGCCCGGCGTAACCCGGAAGAACTGAAAAATAAAACCGGGCGCGCAGACGTAAAAAGCATTTTATGCTTTACAAAAAGTTTCGTCTATTATAAATAGTAATCATTCCTGATAACCATAGCCAACTGACTTCAGAGGAGACTGAATATGAGCAAAACAGATAAAAACCTGATGGACGCCTTTGCCGGCGAATCCATGGCCAACCGCAAGTATCTGGCTTATGCCGCCAAAGCCGACAAAGAAGGCTTCGCCCAGGTGGCCAAACTGTTCCGCGCCGTGGCCGATGCGGAAACCATCCACGCCCACGCCCACCTCGGCCGGGCCAAAAAAATCAACGGCACCGTGGACAACCTCAAGGACGCCATGGCCGGCGAAGTTTACGAATTCACCAAAATGTACCCGGAAATGATCGCCGAAGCCAAAGAGGAAGGCCGGGCGGGCGAAGCCAAGTACTTCGACTGGGTGAACCAGGTTGAGGAAGTGCACTCCAAACTTTACCAGAAAGCCATTGACGCCGGCGGCAAGCTGGAAAACGCCGACTACTACGTCTGCGGCGTTTGCGGCTACACCCACGAAGGCCCGTTCAACGACAAGTGTCCGGTTTGCCAGTCCGCCGCTTCCGTTTTTCACAAGGTTGAATAGCGGCTGTTTCCAAGGAAACGCTGCTTAATGCGGCGTTTCCTTAAAGCAGATCTTCGGCCAGGGCGCGTAATTCCGCTTCTATGGCGTCCAGCCGTCGCCGTTCTAGCCCGGCAACTTCCGCCAGCACGGCGTCAAGTCCGGGCTCGAGCTTTTCCAGGGGGCCGCTGTTGTCCAGCACCAGATCGCAGGCTCGCATTTTCCGGTTTTCTTCCCACTGCCAGCTTTCCATCTTGGCGATGATCCCGTCCGGCCAGCCGCGATATTGACGCAACCGGCCCGCTCTTACGGAAAACGGGCAATGCACGCCCAGCACCAGCAGGGGGCGGGCCGGGCCGCCAACGCGGGCCGCCGGGCGCGCGGACTCGAAAAACAGAGGAATTTCCGCCACTGCTATATCGGGCAGATCGGGCAAATCGGAAAATTCCGCTTCCGCCGGCTGCTCCAGCTTGCCGGCACAGCCGGCCCGGCGCCAGAAGTCGTGCGCGCGGAAAAAATCCTCCTGGCTTTGGCGCGCTATCGGGTGCACCAGACGCTCCACTTCGCGCCGCACGGCCGCATCGTCGCACATGGCCTGGAACAGCGCTTTTTTATCCACCCCCCGAACCGGGTCCGGGGTGAAGCGCCCGCCAAAGGCCGCGTGCAGCACCCGCCAGCCGTCGCCGCCGGCCTGGTAGGACTCGGCCACGGCCTGGTCGGCGCTCCATACCGGAATGCCCTTTTTCCGCAGCAGTTCCAGCACGCTGGACTTGCCGCAGCCCACGTTGCCGGTGAGCGCCAGGCGCCGGGTCGCGCGGGAAAGCAGGCGGGCCGCCCGGTAAAAATCCGGCGGCGGCGGGCAGGTAAAGGACATCTCGGCCCTTGAACCAGGGTGCCGGAAGGAGATCTTCCAGGCATGCAGCAGCGGCCGTTGCGCCAGGCCGCTCATAAAGCCCCTGGCTTCTTCCGGACTGGCGCAAGCGGGCAGGAGCGCGCGCGTCACGCCAAAATCAAAATAGGTGGAGTCGCCGATAATCGGGTGGCCCAGGCGGTGCAGATGCACCCGCACCTGGTGGGTGCGCCCGGTATGGATGCGCACGGCCAGGAGGGAGAAATTTCCGGCCGGGTCGGCGTAAAGGGTGCGGTAGTCGGAAAGCGCTTCCCGTCCGCCTTTTTCCACTACGGCCATCCTGGTTTTCTGCTTCGGGTGGCGGCCCAGCGGCGCGTCGATGCGTCCGGCCGCGACCGCCGGTACCCCATGCGCCAGGGCCAGATATTCCTTGTAAACTTCCCGCCCGGCGAAAGCTCCGGCCAGGGCCAGCCTGGCCTCTTCGTGCAGCGCCACCAGCATGAGGCCGGTGGTGTCCTTGTCCAGGCGATGCACGATACCGGGGCGGTGGGCGGGCTGGCCGAACTTCTGTTCCTGGCTTTGCGGCGGCATCAGGGCCAGTTCCGGAAAATGCGCCAGCAGACGGTTCACCAGCGTGCCGCTCGGGCAACTGGGGCAGGGGTGCACGGTCAGGCCGGCCGGCTTGTTGAGCACGGCCAGGTCCACATCCTGGTAGAGAATGTTCAGCTCCTTGCGCTCCGGCGCGGGTGGGGCCTCATCGCCGGCCAGCTCCAGGGCGAAGCCGCCGCCCAGGTCCAGCTCCAGGCGGTCGCCCGCCCGTACCTTACTCTTGGGCAGCCGGCACACCGTGCCGTTAAGGCGCGCCCGGCCGAGCAAAATGGCCTTTTTGACCTTCTCGCGCGAAAGCCGGCCCGCCAGTTCGCCCCCCAGGAAAGCATCCAGGCGCTGCCAGCCGGGCCCGGGCGCCGGACTGAAAATCATCAAATCTTTATCGCCGTCCATAAGCTTTACTTGCCTTGAGGCTCCCGCCTGTATAAATTCAGCCGGAGCAACCTAAAATATCCAGGAGAACCTATGTCGCTGCATATTGTGGATCACCCGCTGACAAAGCACAAAATCGGCCTGCTGCGCCGCCACGACCTTTCCATAAAGGAGTTTCGCGAGCTTGCCAACGAAATCTGCCGCCTGCTGGTCTTTGAGGCCACCCGCGACCTGCCCATGGAAAAAATCACCATCCAGGGCTGGGCCGGGCCGGTGGAGGTGGAGCGCATCCACGGCAAAAAACTCACCGCCGTGCCCATCCTGCGCGCCGGCATCGGTATGCTCGAAGGCTTTCTCGACCTCATTCCCGGTGCCCGCATCAGCATGATCGGCGCCTACCGCAACGAGGAAACCCTCCAGCCCGTGCAGTACTACGCCCGTCTGGCCGAAAACATGGCCGGCCGCAAAGCCGTGATCCTCGACCCCATGCTGGCCACCGGCGGCACCGCCAGCGCCACCGTCAGCCTGCTAAAGCAGGCCGGCTGCACCGACATCCGCGCCCTCTTCCTGGTGGCCGCCCCGCAGGGCGTGGCCGCCCTGCTCAATGAGCACCCGGACGTGGAAATCTACACCGCCGCCCTGGACGAGCGCCTTAACGACAAAGGCTACATCCTGCCCGGCCTGGGCGACGCCGGGGACCGCATTTTCGGCACGCGGGAGAGTAAATAGCAAGCCGGGCATTTCATGCCTGAAATGCACTACCCCCGTTGCCGGGGCCGCAACCAGGCCCGTCATCGCGCCAATCCACCAGTTGGATGATCCGGCGCCCCAGGGCTTCCAGGCCCTCTCCGGTCAGGGCGGACACATGGACTACGCCCTTGAGGGCTTCATCATAGTTGAGCTGGGGCAGGTGTTCCGGCCAGGCTTCGCCGGCCGGCCGGCGGTCGATCTTGTTGTAGACCAGAAGGCGCGGGATATTTTGCAAATCCAGGCTTTCCAGGATCTTGTCCACGGCCTGGACCTGCTGCTCCAGCTCCGGGCTGGCGCTGTCCACCACGTGCAGCAGCAGGTCCGATTCCTCCAGCTCTTCCAGGGTGGCCCGAAAGGCTTCCAGCAGTTCCTTGGGCAGACTGCGGATGAAGCCGACGGTGTCCGTCAGGATCAGTTCGCGCTCCTCCGGCAGGCGCAGGCGTCGGGAAGTGGGGTCCAGGGTGGCGAACAGCCTGTTCTCCGCCAGCACGTCGGAATTGCTCATGGCGTTCAGCAAGGTGGACTTGCCGGCATTGGTGTAGCCCACCAGCGAAACCACCGGGAGCCGCGCCTTGGCCCGGCGGCTGCGGATGTTCGAACGGTGTCCGCGCAGCCCGTTCAGCTCCGACTTGATGCGGGTGATGCGCTCGCGCAGGCGGCGGCGGTCCGTCTCCAGCTTGGTTTCGCCCGGTCCCTTGCCGCCGATGCCGCCGGCCAGGCGGTCCAGCGCCTTGCTGCGCCCCACCAGGCGGGGCAGGCGGTATTGCAGTTGGGCCAGTTCCACCTGGAGCTTGCCGGCGCGTGAAATGGCCCGCTGCGCGAAAATATCCAGGATCAACTGCGTGCGGTCGATGACCCGGCGCTCGCTGGCCTCGGCCAAGTTGCGCAACTGGGCCGGCGAGAGTTCCAGGTCGAAAATCAACAAATCCGCCTGGCCTTGCAGGGCCAGCACTTCCAGTTCCAGGAGCTTGCCCTGCCCCAGAATATGATTGTAATCCAGCCGCTGCACCCGCTGCATGAGCCGCCCGGCCACAGCCAGGCCGGCGGTGCGGGCCAGTTCGGCCAGCTCGGCCAGGCCGGATTCTTGCGCCGCCTTTGGCTGGGTGGAGACACTCACCAAAATACAGCGCTCGCCGCTCCCGATCAGCGCGCTTCCATCCAGTGAGCGGGCCAGCTCTTCTTCCAACGCCCCGGTCTGGGCCGCCAAATCCACATCCACCTTGTCCCAGGCCGTGACCGGGTGCAGCATGTACGGCTCGGCCGGTTCGCTCCCCCGGGCTTCGCCTTCAGGCGCATGGGGCAGGATATGCGCCTGCTGGAACAGGCGGGGCTCGCCGGCCGGGTCTACCAGGAGCACGCTCAGGCTGTCCAGGCGCAGGAAGAGCAGGTCCATGAGGTCTTCGCGCGAGAGCAGATCCTCGGGCAGGGGGCCGATTTTTCGCCTGGCGCCGTCCGGCTGCCCGCTTTCCAGGTGGGTGTGCAGCAGGCGCAGGCCGCGCAGGCGGCCCAGACCTTCACGGGCCCGGGGCAGTTCAGGAATCAGAATGCCGCCCGGGTCGCCCAGAAGAACCAGAAAAACGTAGCCCTGCCGGTCGATGAGCAGCCCCACCTGGCGGCCCAGGGAGCGCGAAAGAGCGGACAGCTCCCTGGCCTGTTCCAGGCTGAAGCCGCCCGCAGCGGGGTAGCGCCGTTGACCCAGGCGTTCCAGCGCCCGGATCTGGCTGGGTTTCAAACCCTGTGTGTTGCCGTTGAGCTTGGCTATGTCGTTCTCCAGTACCTTGAACCACTATTAAACCATAACCGGGCAAAAGGCCATGGCCTATACATGCCGGCCTCCGGCGGGAGAGGGTTTCACTGAGTTTTGTACTCGTCGGGTTCGTAGTGGATGGTGATGTCGGATTCGGGGATAATTTTACGGATGGCGGCTTCGGCCTGGCTGACGACGTCATGGGCCTGATGCAGGGTCATGATGTGGGGCAGGACGATGGTCAGGTCCAGAAAGCAGATCGGTCCGCAGTCGCGCAGGCGCAGGCGGCGGACTTCGATTACCGCCGGAATGGCCAGCACGGCTGCGCGGATGGGCTTATAATAAAGACTGTTGGAAGCGTCCAGCAGAGCGTTGACGGCCCGCCCGCCCAGGCGCAGGCTGAGCGCGGCCACGATGCCCGAAACCACAAGCGCGGCCAGGGAATCGGCCCGGATGAGCAGAGCGTGGGGCAGGGAGCCCGGCTCGGCGAAACGGGCGCACCAGACCGCGGCCAGGCCGAGCATAACCACCAGCGAGGAAAGCATGTCGGCGGAAAAATGCAGGGCGTCGGCCTCCATGGCCTGGCTCCTGTATTTGCGGGCAATGCGGCGCAACAGGCGGGAACGGGAAAAATCCACGCCTATGGAAAGGAACAGTACGGCAAAGGCCCAAAAACTCAGATTGACCTGGGCTTCGCCGCTGACCAGGCGCCCGACGCCTTCATGCACGATCCAAGCGCAGGTGAGCAACAGGAGCAGAGTTTCGGCCAGGGCGGCCAAGTTCTCGATTTTGCCGTGTCCGTAGGTGTGAATTTCGTCCGGCGGGCGGGCGGCCAGGCGGATTGCCAGAAAAGTGAGCAGGGTGGCCACCAGGTCCAGACCGCTGTGCGCGGCTTCGGCCAATACGCCCAGGCTCCCCGTGGCCAGGCCGGCGACGAGCTTGAGGGAGGCCAGGCTGATCGCGGCCAGGAGCGAAACCAGGGTGGCCCGCTTTTTTTCCCGTTGTGCTTCGTAACCGGTGGCGCTCATGTTGTTTCTATGGGCCGCCGGTTCAAAAACCGGCCCAAAAGCCGGGCCAGAACCCGGCCAGTTGGCGCAGGGCCCGGGCACGGTGGCTGTGACGGTTTTTTTCTTCCAGGCTCATTTGGGCGGCGGTGCGCTGCCGCGCGGGGTCGAAAAACACCGGGTCGTAGCCGAAGCCGTTCTCACCGCGCTGTTCAAAAGTTAGCTCTCCCGGCCAGCAGCCGGCGGCGGCAATGCTGGCCCCGTCCGGCCTGACCGCGGCGATGACGCTGCAAAAGCGGGCCTGGCGTTCCCCCTGGGGAAAAGGTTTCATTTTTTCCAGCAGCCAGGCGACGTTCAGAAAATCTTTGTCTTGCCGGGGCTGCGCCTTGAAAAATTCTTCCGGCGCTTCCAGGTGGAAACGGGCGGAAAAAACGCCTGGAGCGCCGCCCAGGGCTTTCGCCTCCAGGCCGGAATCGTCGGCCAGACTGACCAGGCCGGTACGCGCGGCGGCATGGCGGGCCTTGAGCAGGGCGTTCTCTTCAAAGGTGCGGCCGGTTTCCTCAACTTCCTCCAGCTCCGGAAAAGCGTCCAGACCGAGCACTTCCAGGCCGAAGGCGGCCATGAGGCGGTCAAGTTCGGCAATTTTTCCCCGGTTGCGGGTGGCCAGCAGTATTTTATTTTCCATTGTACGACCTATTCTTCCAATCCGGCCGCCGCGCGCAGCAGGCGCACTTCCTTGGCGGCCAGCTCCCGGCAGTTGCCCGCTCCCAGGTCGCCAAGCCACAGCGGCCCCTGCCCCACCCGGCGCAGACGCAGGATGACCAGGCCCAGGTCGCGGCACATGCGGCGAATCTGCCGGTTTATGCCCTGGTACAGCGTCAGGCCCAGCAGGGTGCGATCGCGCCCCGGCCTAAGGTCCAGCCGGGAGCCCCGCTCCAGTATTTCCACTTCCAGCGGGGCGAGCTTTTCCCCTTCGGCCAGAGTCATGCCCCGGCGCATTTCCTCCAGGGCGCTGGCGGGCACTCCGCCCTCGGCGCGCACCAGCACTTCGTAGCGCTTGGGCAAATGATGGCGCGGGTGGGTGAGGCGCTGGGTAAGCTCGCCGTCGTCGGTAAGCAAGAGCAGCCCTTCGGAAAAATAATCCAGCCGGCCCACCGGGTAAAGGCGCTTGTGCGCGTATTTGCCGGGCAGCAGATCCAGCACGGTCGGGCGCCCTTCCGGGTCGCGGGCGGTGCAGACGGTCTGGACAGGCTTGTTCAGCAAAAGGTAAGTGCGCTCCCGGCCCGCCGGGGCGGCAAACTCTATTTTACGGCCCTCGACTTCCAGCTCGTCGCCCGGCCGAAGCAGCAGGCCGGGCTCGCCGACCGTCTGGCCGTTCACCCGCACGACGCCGCGCCGAATCAGTTCGTCCGCGCCGCGCCGCGAGCAGAGGCCGGCCCCGGCCATGGCCTTGTTAATGCGTATGCCCGTATTTTCGTTTTCCATTTTTACCGCCGTCTTGCTTGGTGCCCCCGCTGTATCTTGATGCCATAAAATACAGGCCGGGCAAATAAAAAATGGCTATTTCAGAAAGATTTTGGCATAGTGTTGGCTTGAAATGCCGCCGGTTGCCAGCCGGACGGCAATGTTGCCGAGGATCTTCCATTTACATATAAGGTGCCATGTCAGAACTGCCCGCCACCGCCTCTCCCGCCAAGCGGAAGGAAATTCCCACGCCGGACGATAAAAGGCGCTACAACATTTACCTGTACAAGCGTTGCCTGGCCTGCTTCAAGCCTTACAAGAAGCGCATCGTCCTGGGTATGATCGCCATGGGCGTGGCCGCCGGGGCCGAAGGCGGCACCGCCTATATCATCAAGCCGCTGATCGACTATATTTTCGTAAACAAGGACACCACGGCGCTTCTGTTCCTGCCGCTGATTTTCATTGCCATCACTCTGATCAAGGGCGCGGGGCGGCTTGTCCAGAACTACATGATGCAGTCCAGCGGACTCAAGGTGCTGGAAACGCTGCGCGACGAACTCTACACCAAGATCGTCAAGCTGCCGCTCAGTTACTACGAAAAATCCCAGATCGGCATGCTTATCTCGCGCATCCTGAACGACGTGGCGCAAATCCGGGACAGCTTCCCGGCCACGGTCATGGTCGTCCGCCAGCTTCTGACCATGTTCGTCCTTTTGGGCATTGTCTTCTACCAGATTTGGGATCTGGCCCTGCTGGCCACCCTGGCCCTGCCGGCGGCTTTTTTCCCGTTCATCTACTACGGCCGGAAACTGCGCAAAATCGGCAGAAAAAGCCGCCAGGTGGCGGCCGACGCCACCGTGGTCCTGCAGGAAATTTTGAGCGGCATCCGGGTGATCAAGGCTTTTTCCACCGAAAAGCAGGAAGGGGAGCGCTTTGACCGCGAAAACAAGCGCACTTACAAGTTCGCCATCCGCCGGGTTCTGGCCCAGGAAAGCTCGTCCGTGGCCATGGAACTGGTCGGCGCTCTGGGCGTGGCCATCGTGCTCTATTTCGGCGGCATGAAGGTGGTGGACAACGAGATTACCGTGGGCACGTTCATGTCCTTTGTGGTCGCCCTGGGGTTGCTTTACGACCCGGTAAAAAAACTCAGCGTCGCCTACAACGATATTCAAGGCGCCCTGGCCAGCGCGGAACGGGTCTTCGAAATTCTGGACTCCCCGGACATCAACGAGGAAGATGAAGGGCGCACCACCATGGAACCCGCCATTGACGGCGTTGAATTTCGCAACGTCACCTTCGCCTATGGCCCGGACTCCGCGCCGGCCATCAACAACATCAGCCTGCGCATCCGCCGGGGCGAGCGGCTGGCCCTGGTGGGGCCTTCCGGGGCCGGCAAATCCACCTTCGTAAACTTGCTGCCCCGCTTCTACGACCCCACGGACGGAGCCATCCGCATGAACGGGCGGGATACGCGCGAATACACGCTCGCCTCGCTCCGCAAAAACATTTCGGTGGTCTCGCAGGATAACTTCCTGTTCAACTACAGCCTGCGCGACAACATCGCCTACGGCCGGGACATAAGCGACGAAGCCGTGCGGGAAGCCGCCAGAGCCGCCTACGCGCATGATTTCATCATGGAATTACCCGCAGGCTACGCCACCTTGGCCGGCGAGCGCGGGGTAAAATTTTCCGGCGGGCAGAAGCAGCGCCTGACCATCGCCAGGGCCATCGCCAAGAACGCGCCGCTCCTGATTCTGGACGAAGCCACCAGCGCCCTGGATTCGGAATCGGAAAAGATCGTGCAGAAGGCGCTGGAAAACCTGATGCGCGGCCGCACCAGCATTGTCATCGCCCACCGCCTTTCCACGGTTCTGGCCTCTGACCGCATCCTGGTGATGGACCAGGGCCGGATTACCGCCCAGGGCACCCATGCGGAACTTCTGGGCAGTTGCGCCCTTTACGCCAAGCTCTATGCCATGCAGTTCGGGGAAAATCAGTGCAAGGAGCCAGCCGGGCCCGGACAGTCCGAGGAGGCCCGGTGAAAATTCCCCCGGCCCTGATCTGCCCTCCCCTGAACCTGCTGTACAAACTTTGGGGCGTGACCCTGCGCGACCGCGCCATCGGGCGGGAAAGAGTCGACGCCTTGATCAAGCAGGGCGAAAGCGTGCTCTTCGGCGGCTGGCATGACGAAATTTTCTCCATGCTGCTGCAACGCGACGACTGGCCGGTGGCGGCCATTGTCAGCCGCAGCCGCGACGGGGAATACCTGTCCCGGCTGCTGCATGGGCTGGGCTTTAAAACCGTGCGCGGCTCCAGCTCGCGCGGCGGGGCGGCCGCCCTGCTCCAGGCCGCCGCCGCTCTGAAAAAAGACCGCCTGAGCACCTTCGTGGCCCTGGACGGCCCGCGCGGCCCGCGCCACCGGGCCAAGGACGGGATCTTCCTTCTGGCTCATCACGCCGGGGCGAAAATCGTGCCGGTACGCGCCTTTAACCAGAAAGCCTGGCAGGCCGGCTCCTGGGACCGCTTTCAGGTGCCCAAGCCCTTCAGCCGCACCCTGGTGGCCTTCGGCGAGCCCTACCGCTACGAAGCGCCGGACCTGACGGATACCTGCCTGGCCAGGGAGCGGACCCGGCTGCTGGAGCGCCTGGCGGCTCTGGAGAACGAGCATGCTGCCGGATGATGCCGCGCCCGGACGCCGGCTTGACCCGGCGCAAAAAGCGCTGCTCTGCCTGGTGCTCGCTTTGGCCCGGCTGCTCAGACTGCTGGGGTACCGGGGCCTGGCGTTACTGGCCCGCCTGACCGGGTTCTGCTTCTGGCGCCTGGGCGGAAAGCGCCGCCGCTTTGCGGTTGCTTCCATAGAGCGCCATCTGGGCGTTGACAAGCGGGAAGCCCGCCGCATCGCCCGCTTGAGCTTCAACAGCAATTTTCTGTCTTTCCTGGAAATATTGCTCGCTCCCTCCTTCAGCATTTATGGCAACCCCCGCCTGGATTACCCGTCGGCCTTCGGCGAACTGGCGGTTTCCAAAGACCGTCCGATCCTGGCCGTGACCTGCCACCTGGGGGCCTGGGAACTGATGGCCGGCATGCTCGGCCAGTTCCGCCCGGAATATCCCTCGCTGGTGGCCGGGCGCAACCAGAGGTCGGACCTGCTGACCGTATTCATTCACCGCCTGCGTTCAACGGGCAACAGCGCTTCCGTGGGGCACCGCAATATTGCCGGGCTGGTTTCCAGAACCCTGCGCGACAAGGGCACGGTGGCTTTCGTGGTGGATCACAACTCCAGCCGGGACGAATCGATTTTTCTGCCCTTCCTGGGTGAAATCGCTTCCGTGAATATCGGCCCGGCCATGCTGGCCCTGCGCAGCAAGGCCGTGGTCATGCCGATTTTCCTGAAACGCCTGGCACCGGGGCGCTATGAACTCATGCTCCTGGATTGCCTGGATACCGCGACGCTCACCGGCAACATCCGGGAGCGCACCGCGCGGATCGCCGAGTTTTACACCCGGGCCGCGGAAACCTTTGTCCGCCAGACCCCGGAACAATGGTTCTGGATGCATAACCGCTGGAAAACCAAGCCCGCCGGCTGGAAAACACGCCCACCGGAAGGATAGCCAAAGGGATCTGGCGCGCTCTCAATGCCGCGGCGTGAACAGCCTCAACCGGAGCGCGTTGCTGACCACGGAAACGGAACTCAGGGCCATGGCCCCGCCGGCCAGCATGGGCGAGAGGGTCGGGCCGCCCCAGATGTGCAGCAGGCCGGCGGCAATGGGGATGCCCATGATGTTGTAGGCGAAAGCCCAGAACAGGTTCTGGCGGATGTTGCGCATCACGGCCCGGCTGAGTTCCAGGGCGCTCAGGAGGGGGTGCAGGCCGCCGCGCATGAGCACGACCTCGCCGGACTCCACGGCAATATCAATGCCGCTGGACATGACAAAACCCACGTCGGCGCAGGCCAAGGCCGGGGCGTCGTTTACGCCGTCGCCCACCATGCCTACTTTCAGGCCCTGGGCCTGGAGTTCGCGCACCTTGTCGGCCTTGTCCCGGGGCAGAACTTCGGCAATCACTTCGCTTACACCCAAAGAATAAGCCACGGCCGAGGCGGTCTGGCGGTTGTCGCCGGTAAGCAT
>JAISDX010000016.1 GCA_031264465.1 Deltaproteobacteria bacterium
GCGGCCCGCCTGTTCCCTCCGGCCCCATTCCTTTCACTCCCCCTCAGCCTTCCGTCCAGCTTCCGTCCTGCTCCAGCACCAGGGAGAGCGCTCCGCCCGCCGCCGGAAAGCGCGCTTCGTGCGCCCCGCTCAGCCGGTTCACATCCAGCACTTCGCCCGGCTCGAAGTCGCCGAAGGCCGCCCAGCAGCGGTAGCTCGGCCTGAAGATGAAGCGGTGGTTCGGCATGGTGTTCCAGGCCAGGGCCGGCTTGCCGGCCAGGCAAATGCCCACGGCGGCCAGGCCTTCCGGCACGGCCGCCTCGCTGAAAATGCACAGGGCGCCTTCGTCGGCGCGGCGCTCCGTGGGTTCAAAGGTGTAGGCCCCCCAACGGTAGTTCAGGGCGATGGCGCTTTTGCGCGGCCTGGCCGGGTCGGTCGGGAGCATTTGCACCGCCTCGAATACGGACCCTGGCGCGAGCTTGCCGCTTTCCGCCCAGGCAAAGGCGTAATTTGCCTGCCAGGAAAATTCGGCCTGGCCGCCCAGGGGCACCAGGGCGGTCCGCCAGGCCAGCGAAAGCGGGGCGTCGCCTCCGTCTTGCCCGTCGGGCCGCAAATACAGGCAGATGATTCCCGGCCGGTCCGAGTTGTTGCTGAAAGTCAGAGAATAGTTCATGCGGCCCTCCAGGCGTTAATCAGCGTTATAGCGTCGCCCCACTTCGAGCGCGTCTCCCACTATGCCCTGCACCACGTAGACGTTGCCGGGCGGGCAGCCGCGCACCGCTCGCCCCCGGTCTTTCAGGTGGTTCGCGCATTTGCCTATGAGCACGGTGTTCTCGGGGGTGGATTCCGGCGGCAGCTCCCGCAGCGGGCCGGCCACCAGGATTTTCCCTTCCAGATAGGACGTGTGTCCTTGCGACTTCAGGTCCATGAGCGAACTGATCACTGTATTGCGGCAGCCGGTGCAGGCGCCTTCGTCAAAGAGCAGGCGGTGCGGCGGCAGGCCTTCTATCTCCACTTCCGAAGCCCGCTTGAACCGGCGGGCCACCGAGGCGATGCTCTCGCCCTTCACCTCGATTTTCGCCAGGCTGATTTCGCCTAGTCCGCGCCGGTTCGCCTCCAGGCTGAGCATGCAGTCTTCCGGCTGGTAGCCCATTACGGCGCTCCCCACCGCGTCGGCCGCCACCACGTCCTTGGAGGCCAGAATCAGATCCATGCGCACGGTGTCGCCGAAAATCGGGCCCAGGCCTTCCTGCCCGTAGGTGCCGTCAATGACCGTGAGCACGGGACGCAGGGTGGAGACGATGTCAATGACGCCGTTCATCACGCCCTGGGCGTGGAAAATTTTTTTCTGCTCGTCTTCGATCAGGCCCTTCAGGTTTTTCAGGCCGAGGGTGACTTCGGTCTGGTCGTGGGTTTTAAGCACCGGTACGCTTATGACGGCCTCGGCCTCGGCCACCAGTTCCCAGGAATCCATGCTTGCGATCAGCTTGGCGCCTTTGGCGGCTATTTTCCGGCGCGGCGTCTGTTTAAGGTCGACCACCGCAAAACCCAGGTCGCGCAGGCGGTCATATTCGCATTTTTCGATTACCGCCCGGGTGTTCACCCCGGCGGCGGCCGATTCGGCAATAATGGGGCTGGCGCCGGCCTCGCGCGCCAGTTGGGCCACGGCCCCGGCCACTTCCCAGCGGGTGACGGCCCCGGAGAGGCGCGTTGCCGGCACCGCCACCAGGTTGGGTTTGACCAGCACTTTCATGCCCGGCTTTATAATATCGCCCAAGCCGCCCAGGTCTTCCACGGCCCGGCGCACCGCGGCTAGAATGCCCGCGTAGTCGTCGCCGGCGGTTTTACGTATGGAAACGGTGGACATGATGCGGGTACCTCCTGGTTGTAATTGAAAAGAGCGCAAAAAACGCGCGCCCGCAGGGGTGAGCCTGCGGGCGCGATGGCGGCGTTTATAGAAGGGTTGCGCGTTTACGCTGTTCAGGCTGTCGCCGGGCGGTCATGCGCTTACTCCACCCACTTGATCAGGCCGAAGAACGGCTGTTTGGGCAGGAGCGGGTGCTCCGGCACGGCCCGGATGTTGAAGCCGAAACGCCCGGAATCATCGGTGGGGAGCTGCCCGGCGTACATGTGCCAGCCGTCGTGCACCTCGCCCTGCGGCTGCATGACGTGCGTTTTGCGGTCCTGAATGCTGCCGTCCTGGCCCACGCGGCCGGCGTAAATTTCCACCCGCAAATGTTCCGGCGGAATGCCGTTGGTGAACACCTGGACGGAAACGTCCACGGAATCGCCCACGTTGTAGCTTTCCTGCTTAAGACAGGTCACGCCGTTCATCTGCACACCGCCCCACTTGGTCATGATATCCATGCGCCACTTGGAAATTTCCCGGGCCGGGGCAAAGTCGTTCCGGCAGAGGGAGAGGGAACTGTTATAGGCCTCGGTGTAAGCGGTGCGGAAATAATCCTGCACCATGCGGTCGGAGTTGAAAATGGGCCCAAGTTCCATCAGGGCCTGCTTCATGCGGGAAACCCAACTGAGCGGAATTTTGCCCTGGCGGTCGTAGAAGTCGGGGATGATTTCCTTTTCCAGTACCGTGTACAGGGTTTGCAGCTCCACTTTGTCCTGGTAGGCGTCGTCGTCGTAGTCCTCGCCCAGGCCGATGGCCCAGCCCACGCTGTTGTCCGGCTTCCAGGCCTCGTCCCACCAGCCGTCCAGGGTGCTGAACTGGATAACGCCGTTAAACAGGGCTTTCATGCCGCTGGTGCCGCAGGCCTCCAGCGGGCGGCGCGGGGTGTTCAGCCAGACGTCGCAGCCGGAGGTCATGTAGAAGGCCACTTCAATGTCGTAGTCTTCGATAAAGACCATGTTGTTGTGGAAGTCCGGGCCCTGGAAGGTGTTGATGATTTCCCGCATCAGGTCTTTGCCGCCGTTGTCGTGCGGATGGGACTTGCCGGCAAAGATGAACTGCACCGGGCGCTCGCTGTTGCGGATGATGCGCAGGAGCGACTCTTTGTCCTGCAGGAGCAGGTTGGCCCGCTTGTAGGTGGCGAAACGCCGGGCAAAGCCGATGGTCAGGGCGTCGGGGTCCAGCCGTTTTTCCAGTTCTTTGAGTTCGGCCGTGCGCGCGCTTTTCGCCTGGGCCTGCTTGATCAGGCGCAGGCGGGTAAAGTCGATAAGGGCGGCGCGCTGTCTTTCGTGCGCCCGCCAGACTTCGTCGTCCGGGGCCTTGGCCAGGCCCTGCCAACTGTGCGGGTTGGACTGGTCGTCGCGCCAGTTGTCGCCCAGGTAGCGGTCGTACAGGGCGGCCATGTCCGGCGCCACCCAGGAGGGAATGTGCACGCCGTTGGTAATGGAGCCGATGGGCACGTCGTGTTCCGGGTAGTTGTTCCAGATTTTATGCCACATGCGGCGCGAAACTTTGCCGTGCAGCTTTGACACCCCGTTGTTGAAACGGGAAAGGCGCAGGGCCAGCACGGTCATGCAGAAAAGCTCGGAGTCGTTGTAGGGGTCTTCGCGGCCCAGGGCCATGAACACTTTGAAGGCCAGCCCCATGTCCTGGGCGTAGCTGGCCAGGTACTTGTACATGAGGTCCGCCGGAAAGCGGTCGTTGCCGGCCGGTACCGGGGTGTGAGTGGTAAAGACCCGGCCGGCGGCGGAAAGCTCGCTGGCCGCTTCAAAAGTCAGGGAATGGCGCTTCATCAGGGTGCGGATGGATTCCAGGGCGGCAAAGGCCGAGTGCCCTTCGTTCATGTGGATGACGCGCGGCTCCAGCCCCAGCAGAGACAGGGCCTTGACCCCGCCGATGCCCAGGAGGATTTCCTGCAGAATGCGCGTTTCGTTGTCGCCGCCGTAAAGGCGGGCGGTGAGGGCGCGCAGGTCTTCCGGGTTTTCGGCGATGTTGGTGTCCAGAAGGTACAGGCTGATGCGCCCGACCCTAGCTTCCCACACCTGGGCGGCAATGTCGCGGTTGCCGGCGCTCAGGCGCACGACGGCGTTCTGCCCGTCCGGCGTCCTGGCCCGGAAGAGCGGCATCTGCTCGAAGTCGTAATTCGGGTAGCGTTCCTGCTGCCAGTTGTCCGGGGTCATGTACTGGCGGAAGTAGCCGTTGCGGTAGAGGAGCCCCATGGCCACCAGCGGGATGTTCAGGTCGCTGGCGGATTTAAGATGGTCGCCGGCCAGAATGCCCAGGCCGCCGGAATAGATGGGCAAACACAATCCCACGCCGAATTCCAGGCTGAAATAGGCCACGGCCGGCTGCTTTTCGAGGTTGCCTTCAATTTTGTATTTGGATTCTTCAGCCAGGTATTCGTCCAACTCGCGCTTGGCCTTGCGCAGCCGCGCCAGGTAGGCGTCGTCCCGGGCCAGTTCGACGTAGCGGCTTTGCGGGACGTGGTTAAGGAACCAGACCGGGTTGCGGTAGCTCTGCTGCCAGAGTTCCGGGTTTATGTCCAGGAATAGGTCGGTCGCCGATTCGGACCAGACAAACCAGTAGTTTCTGGCAAGTTCGCTCAGGGCGCTCAGATTTTCCGGGATTTTCGGAATGACGTGGAATGTTTGTATTGCTTGCATAGCCTGGCTCTCCTTGGTGCGTCGCTACAACCGCTATTGGTCCGCTGTTGGCCCGCTGCCGGCCGGTGGCGCGTCAAAAGAATTTTGACTTGTGGCGGCGCCTGGGGTACTTTCGGGCAGCGGATCGCGCTTTCCATATGTATTTCTTGTACCCACATTTCGCCCAAGGGGCAAGTTTGTTTGTAATTTCAAGATTGAAACCCTGCCAGATTTTTATTTGATAGACCGCCATGAACACAAGCAAAATGAAGGTAAAAATATTATTTTTACGCGCGGCGCGCGCACTCTATTCCGGTTCACAGACCGGCCCGGCTGCGGCCACGACGGCCTCGGCCGGTTTCGACCTGCGGGCCGATCTGCCGGCCGGTTCGCCGGTGGTGATTGAGCCGGGCGAGCGGGCCGGCATTCCCACGGGCATTGCCATTGAGCCCCTGCGGGACGGCGTGGCCGGTTTTGTTTATTCGCGAAGCGGCCTGGGCGCGGTGCGGGGTCTGACCGTTGCCCAGGGTGTAGGCCTGATCGACCCTGATTACAGAGGCGAAATTCAGGTTTTTTTGCTGAACACCGGCCGCGAGGCCGGCGCCGTTTCCCGGGGCGACCGCATTGCCCAGTTGGTTTTCCAGCCCTTTCTCCAGCCTTTGTTCATTGTGGCGGACGCGCTTGGAGAAACGGAACGCGGAGCCGGCGGGTTCGGCCATACAGGAAAACAGTAAACAAAGCATATTTATGGGAGCGCTACGATGAGCAATTTCGATAAATTGAAAGAACGGGCCGACAACGTCCTCTGCCAGACCTACGCCCGCTACCCCATAGCCGTCAAAAGCGCCAAGGGCGGCCGGCTTTACGATTTTGACGGCAACGAATACCTGGATCTTCTCGCCGGCCTGGCCGTGATGTCGCTGGGGCATTGCCACCCGGAAGTGGCCCGGGTCGTTTCCGAGCAGACGCACAAGCTCTGGCACGTCAGCAATCTTTTTTATCAGGAAGAGCAGGTGGCCCTGGCCGAAAAACTGGTAGCCACTTCGCACTGCAAGCGGGTGTTTTTCTGCAACTCCGGGGCCGAGGCCAACGAAGCCCTGTTCAAGATTTCCCGGCGCTACCAGCAAAAAATCAAGCACAAGGACGCGCATGAAGTGATCAGCTTCAGCGGCTGCTTCCATGGGCGCACCATGAGTACCCTGGCCGTGGGGCCGGAAAAGTACCGCGAAGGCTTCCTGCCCATGCCGGTGGGCTTCACCCAGATTGTCCGGGGCGACCTGGCCGCCCTGGAAAAAGCCATTACCCCCGCGACCGCGGCCGTAATCATGGAAATTGTGCAGGGCGAGGGCGGCATCTACCCCATGGACCCGGAATTCGCCAAGGGCGTGCAGGCGCTCTGCCGCAAAAACGGCGTGCTCTTCCTGGTGGACGAGGTGCAGACCGGCATGGGCCGCTCCGGCAAGTGGTGGGCCTTCCAGCGGTACGGCCTGGAGCCGGACGCCTTCAGCCTGGCCAAGGCCGTGGCCGGGGGGCTCCCCATGGGCGCCATGCTTTGTTCGGACGAACTGGCCAAGGCCTTCGACTTTGGCAGCCACGGCACCACCTTTGGCGGCAACCCGATTTGCGCGGCCGCCGGCTGCAAGGTCATGGAAATAATGGAGCGCGACAAACTGCCGCAGCGGGCCGGCGAAATGGGCAAGTGGGCGCTGGAGCGCTTTGCCCGGATTCAGGCGGACCTGCCCGGCGCCATCAAGGAAGTGCGCGGCCTGGGCCTTTTGCTCGGCATCGACCTGACCTTCCCCGGCAAACCGATTTGGGAAGCGCTGCTGAAAAAGGGCTTCGTCCTGAACCTCACCCAGGATACCGTCCTGCGCCTCCTGCCGCCCCTGAACATTGAGCGGGCCGACCTCGAGGCTTTCGCCGTGGCCCTGGAAGAAGTGCTGCGCGCGCATCAGGCTTGAGTTTTTCCTTAACAGCTTTCGTCAACCCGGCGGCCGCCCCCTTAAGCGGGACGGCCGCCTTTTTTCGTCCAAACAGACGACTTGGGCATAAGAATTGCAAAGCCCGCGTATCTGAGTTAAATTACTGAAGCTTTAATAATGTCGTAATTAATTTTCAGAAGGTGCTATGTCACAAAAAACTGAAAAATCTCAAGAGCTTAAAGGGGCGCAAAAAACGGCGGTGCTCCTTCTTTCCATGGGCGAGCGCTTCGCGGCTGAAGTTTTCAAGCGTATGGAACGTCAGGAAATTGTCGCAATTTCCAGAGCCATGGTGGAAATGGGCGCCGTGCCCAAGGAAACCGTCGAGCAGGTGCTGCGTGACTATCACTACGCCCTGGTCACCGGCCAACAGATGGTGCGCGGCGGCCAGGACGCGGTGCGCAAGTTCCTGCTGGCCAACGTGGACAACGACACGGCCAAGTACATCAGCGACCTGCTGGGCCTGGACGAAACCGCCCAGCCTTTCCGCGAACTCGGCAACGTGAGCCCCAAGCTCATGGCCCAAATCCTGCGCAACGAACACCCGCAAACGCTCTCGCTGATCATGGGGCACCTGCCTTCGGACAGCGCGGCCGACCTGCTTTCCAACCTGCCGCCGGGAGTGCGCACCGAGGTGCTCATGCGCCTGGCCCGGCTGGAAGCGGTGCCCGAGGATATGCTCGCGGCTGTGGACAAAGTACTGCAAAGCCAACTTATTGCCATGGGTGGAAAAGAAGGACGGAAAGTGGGCGGCGTACAGGCCGTTGCGGAAATCCTCAACGCTGTCGACCGGGCCACGGAAGAGGAAGTGCTGGCGGAAATCGAAGAGGAATCCGCCCAGATGGCCGAAGATATCCGGGCGCTCATGTTCGTGTTCGAAGACGTCAAGACGCTGGACGACCGCTCGCTGCGTGAAATCCTCAAGGAAATCTCCAACGAGGATCTTACCATGGCCCTGCGCGGCACCAACGACGAGTTGCGCGAAATATTCTTCCGCAACATGTCGGAGCGCGCTTCCTCCATGATTCGCGAAGACCTGGAAATCATGGGCCCGACCAAGCTGGCGGACGTGGAAGCCGCCCAGCAGAACATCATCAAGGTGGTGCGCCGCCTGGAAGGCGAAGGCCGGGTCATGATCAGCCGCGGCAGCGGCGACGTGTTTATTTAATCAAGTGCTTGCACATGGATAAAGATATGCCGGATCCGGAACAGCGGGACAAAAAATGGGGCCGCATTTTTATGGGCACGCGCATCAGCGAGCTCAACGATGTGGAAAACGTGCGCTCCCGCGCTTGGGACGCCAAGGACGAAAGCGAATACCTGGAACGGGTCAAGGCCAAGGCCGTGGAAAAGGCCCGGGCAATCCTGGCCAACGCCGAGGCCGAGGCTGCGGAAATGCGCCGCCGGGCCAGGGAGGAAGGCTACGCCGAAGGCCTGGAACAGGCACGGGCCGAGCTTGAGGAAGCGCGCGCCGCCATGAGCGGCGCCGTGAGCGGCGTGCTGGAAGCCGTACAGGAGGAAAGCATTGCCCTGACCCGCGCCTGGCGGGAAGACCTGGCGGCCCTGGTGCCCCTGGCCGTGGAAAAAGCCCTGGCGCTTACCCTGAGCCAGGAGCGGCGGGCCGTGCTGGAGTCGCTTTACACCCAGGCCCTGCGCGCGCTGGAGAGTTCCCGCCGCATTACCGTGCGCGTGAACCCTGAAGACGAAGCCGCCATTGCCGACATAATCGAACAGGGCGGCAGGGACGCCCCCCAGCGGAACGGCCCGGAAAACTGGAAAGTCAAGGGCGACCCTGCCGTTACCCCCGGCGGCCTGTATTTGGAGAGCGAATCCTCGCTGGCCGACAACAGCATCGAAAGCCGACAGGCCGCCGTGGCGGCGGTGCTGGCCGGCCTGACCGTGCCGGACCCGGACGGCGAAACCAAAGCCGCCGCCCGGGCGGCCGAAAAGGAAGAGCTGATCGCCCAAATGGAAGCGGCCCAAGCCGCCAAACCCGCCGCCGCGCCGGAAAATCCGCCCGCCGCGCCGGAAGGCGGGGAGGTTGACGAGCAGCGGAGCCTGGTCTGAAGTTGTGCGCAATGATGCAATATGCTGAACATCCCATACTCCTCGAGCAAGCCCGGGCGCTTTGTCATGAACACGGCGTTTCGTTGCTTTTTCTGACCCTGTTCGGCTCCACCCTGTACGGCACGGAAACGCCGGGCAAGTCCGATCTCGA
>JAISDX010000046.1 GCA_031264465.1 Deltaproteobacteria bacterium
GCAATGCGGAATCTTGTCTTTTTTCAACAGCATCAGAAAGCGTTTCAAAGATAACATCATTCATGGGTATGGAACGCTTCCCGGTCTTACCGTCAAGATGGATCACCTTGTTTTTCAAATCCACATCTTGAGAGCGCAGAGCCAAAATTTCTGAAAGGCGCATTCGGGCATCACAAAATAACGGGTTGCGGCCCAAAAATGCGCGACACTCTGAAAACGTGGCCAGTAGTTTTTCATGATGTTTTCCGGGGCGGGTGTGTTCAGGCCGTATAAATCTTTCACAAGAGCGGGGTTGCGAAATTCATCTGAAACGGCTTTGGCGGCAGCGGTCAAGCTCACCTCATTACGCACGGCATAGAGAAAGAGTATAGCGGCTACCCCTCCCTGCCAAGCTCGCTCAGCGATGGAGCCTTTGCCCTGGGAAGGAAAATTCGCCAAGACCAGATTCTGCGAATACTGTTGCCAGTCGCCAAAATAGTATTCCACAAGCTCAGTAAAAATGGTGTTGGCCTGCTCCTTGTCCGTTGCCAGCAGAAGATCATGAATTTTTCGCAAGGCCAGCGTCATATACAGACTACGGCTACGTTCTTCCGCAACTTCCGGCCAGAGCATCCGACTGGCGATCTTTGAGGCCGTCAGTATTTCCATGGGTTCGCTTTGCTCAAGCGTATCGAAAAATGCGGGGAGGGGTAGCGGTGGTAAATGCCTGGGTGTTGCTTCCATAGAGTTCTCCGCTCTGTATTGCTTGGGGGAACAGATTGTACTTGTGTTGTGTGGTATGCGGCAAGTATGGAACCGGAATCTCGTATACCACAAACCGCCATCGGACGCATCCTCACCGCTGCGGAGGTCGCCGCCATTTTTCGCGTTGATGTCCGCACCGTGCGGCGTTACTATGAGGCGTTCGGAGGCGTCAGGATTGGGCGCGCCATACGGTTCTATGAAAATCGCATAGTGAGTATGAACGATGCCTACTTTTATAGCAAAGAAAAAAGGCTCCCCGAAGCGTTGGACAGGGCAAGTATGGATGGACGGCAAGATGGCGGCGGTGAAATGGTTCGGCGACACAAAGGCCGATCAGCGGGCCGCAATCGTCTGGGAAGAACAGACCAAGAAGGACTTGCGGGCGGCAAAGAAGCTGAATGCCTCAGCCCTGATCCCTACGGGCTCCTGCCGGAAAAAACTGACCGTTCTTGAATGGGCCAATGCCTATCTTGAAGAATGCGAACGGCGCAACACCACCAGCACCTTCAAGGAAAAACGTGACGGTTTCCGGCGTTTCACCCGTTACCTTGCCAAAACCGAAAACTTGGCCCCGGATATGCCCGTGGAAGCCTTCGGGCGGCGGCAGGCCCGCCTGTATCTGGCCTTTCAGAAAGACAAACGCGGTCCCAACTGCTCCAACAAGGACCGTAAGGTGCTGACCACGGCCTGGAGATGGGGAGTCGCCTATCTGAACGGTTTTCCGCTTGATCAGCCGGACCCGTTCCTTGGCTGCCAGCGTTACCCGGAAATCAGCACTCCGCGCTACATTCTGCCGGAAACAGATTTCTGGAAGGTGTATGCGGTGGATCCGGAACGGGAACAGGCCATGCTGACCTGCTATCTGAATCTGGCGGCCAGAAAAAGCGAGTTGCTGCGGCTGACTTGGGACGAGGTGGATCTGGCGCGGAACACGGTCTCGTTGACTACGCGCAAAACGCGCACAGGCACTATCAAGCGTGATGAAATGCCCATGAACGCCGAAGTGCGAGCAACCATGCTCTGGCTGTGGGAAAGCAGGCAGGGTGCGAGCAACCATGTGTTCACCTGCCCGGTGGAGCCGTTTATCGGCCAGCCGTACAAAGCGGCGGCGCATGTGATGAAACGGCTGTGCGCCAGAGCCGGAGTCAAACGCTTCGGCTTTCATGCCATCCGGCATCTGGCGGCTACCATCCTGGCACAGGAAGGACACAGCCTGTTCAGCATCCAGCACAGCCTGCGCCATAAAAAGCAAAGCACCACCGACCGCTATCTCCACGGCCTCGGCGCTTTCAAGGAAGTGGCGGACGCACTCGGTTCACTGGCGGGACGCGGCCCGGCCAAGGTGCTGCCGTTTCCTTCTCCACGGACTGACACGGTGATTGTGCGGCGGAGGGCAAGCTAACCCCCACTAACCCTCAACAATGTGGGTGTCTCTGCTTTCTCTTGGAAGGAAATACCCATATTCCAGAACATAATACCCATACAGGAAAAAGCTGTGGCAAAGCCTTCGCGCTTTGGGAGAGGCAGAAAGCCCCTCCATAAAATGGGCTGCCCCACAGGCCTGTAACGGCAAAAGGAAAGGCTCCTGAAGGATTTCCCTCAAGAGCCTGTTTCCGAGAAACTAACCCCCGGCGCTAACCCCACCGGGTATATTTTGAGGAAACGTATCGTAACCTCTTGGAATCATTTGGCGTCCCCAGGGGGATTTGAACCCCCGTCGACGGCGTGAAAGGCCGTTGTCCTGGGCCGGCTAGACGATGGGGACACATATGCGCTACCGGCGCGAAGTGGTTTAATATACGGAGCCTCCGCCCAAGTCAACCATTTTTTGAGCGGCACAATGCCGCCGAATGATTGCATGACGGCTTTGTCGGCCGTCATGCAATCATTCGAAACGTGCAGTGCTTTGAAGTCCAAGAGCTATTTCTTGCCCAGGCTGAGAATGGCCCGGAGCAGGTCGAGGGTCAGGTAGGTCAGCATGGCGGCCACGTATACCAGCACCGGGGCCAGGGCGAACAGCAGCGCTCCCAGGAGCAGGCAGGGCAGTTCAATGAGGCTGCCTTGGGCGGCCGCGCCGCGCACCAGCATGATCAGGAGCGGCGGCAGGCTCATCACGGTCATTACCGCCAGGCCGATGCCGTAGGCAAAGGGCACAAGCTTGACCGAGGCCTTGATATGCAGGCTGAGCAGGCTGAGCCATTGCTCGCCCAGCGAGGTGGACTGGTCGAAGCTTAGGTTGAGCTGCTTTTCGGCTTGCATGAACAGGGCGGCCGTCAGGAAGGAGAACAGGGTCAGCAGCAGGCCGAAGCCAATCAGGCTGAAGCGGAAGCCGGAGACAAGACCGACCACGATCATGGCAATGCCGCCCACAGCGCAGAAAAGATCCAGCACCGCCACGATTGCCGGCAGGGCAGGGCCGGTGAGCCGGGAAGGATTGGCGGCGATGAGCCCGTCAAAGAGCTGGAAGCTTTTCACGGCCAAATACTGGGCCAGAATCAGGAATACCGCCGCGCCCAGGCCGACCCCCAGAGTCTGGAGCGAGCCTAGACGGATGGACATGATCACGCCCATCACCAGGGAGAGCAGGGCCAGCAGCAAGAGCGCCAAGTGCCCCAGGCCGACCAGTTTGGGAGTCTGTTTGTCCAGGCAGTCGAAAGAGGCCAGTCCGGTGAGTGTTTTCAGGCAGCAGTCAATGCCGCCGGCCAGGAATTCCGGGTTCTGGCTGGCCTGCCGGAACTTGGCCCTGGCCGCTTCGGCCGCCTGCCGGGCGTTGTCGCGGGCGGCTTCAGCCACCTGTTTGGCATTTTCCTTGACGGCTTCGGCCGTTTGCTTGGCGCTACGCTTGCTTTCTTCCGGCGCGGCTTCCGCCGGGGCGGCATCGGAGCGGACTTCGTCGGCCTCGGCACCGGCTTTGCCCTTGGCGCCGCCTTCAAGTTTCAGTTCCGCGCCGCACTGTTCGCAGGTGCCGGGAGCGGCCTTGCGTTCATTAAATTGAGCAGAAGTGAGTTCTTCTTCAAAACCGCAGTTTTCGCACTTGATCTTTTTGTTTGCCATGCATTTTCCTCACTTTGTCGTTTTATTGTGCCGCAAAAGCCGGGTTCCTAAACCCGGGCGTTCCCGCAATTCCTTAAAGTCCTGATTATTCCCATTCGATGGTGGACGGGGGCTTGGAGGAAATATCGTATACCACCCGGTTCACACCCTTTACTTCATTAATAATTCGGTTGGAGATTCGTTGCAACAATTCATAGGGCAACTGGGCCCAGTCGGCCGTCATGGCGTCCACGCTTTCCACGGCCCGCAGGGCGATTACGTGTTCGTAGCTGCGTCCGTCGCCCATTACTCCCACGGTCTTGAGCGGCAGCAGCACCGCAAAGCCCTGCCAGATTTTGTGGTACCAGCCGGAAGCGCGCAGCTCTTCCAGGACGATCACGTCGGCCTTGCGCAACAGCGCCAGGCGTTCGCCGGTGATCTCGCCCAAAATGCGCACGGCCAGGCCGGGGCCGGGAAAGGGATGGCGCCAGACAAACTCGTCCGGCAAGCCCAATTCCTTGCCCACGGCCCGCACTTCGTCCTTGAAGAGCTCGCGCAGGGGCTCGACCAAGTCAAGCTTCATGCGTTCCGGCAGCCCGCCCACGTTGTGGTGGCTCTTGATCACCATGCCGGTGGCCGCGGAAAGGGATTCTATAACGTCCGGGTAAATGGTGCCCTGGGCCAGGAAATCCACCCGGTCCAGCTTGTGCGCGGCTTCGTCAAACAGATCGATGAAGGTGCGCCCGATAATTTTGCGCTTTTCTTCCGGGTCGGCAACTCCGGCCAGGCGCCCCAGAAAAACGTCCTGGGCGTCCAGCCTGGTCAGGTTGAGGTCAAAGTGCTCGCGCAGGGTGGAGACGACCCAGTCGGCTTCGCCTTCGCGCATCAGCCCGGTTTCCACGAAGAAGCAGTGCAGGTTCTTGCCGATGGCCCGGGAGAGCAGGGCTGCGGTCACCGTGGAATCCACGCCGCCGGACAGGGCGCAGACCACTTGCCGGTCGCCCACTTTTTTCTTCAGCTCTTCCACGGTCCGGGCCACGAAGGAAGACATGCTCCAGTCCGGGGTGAGCTTGCAGATATTGAACAGGAAGTTGCGGATAATCCGCTCGCCGCATTCGGAATGATGCACTTCCGGGTGGAACTGCACGCCGTAAAAATTGCGCTTGTGGTCCGCCATGGCGGCGGCGGGCAGAGTTTCGGTGCTGCCGATGAGATCGAAGCCGGCCGGCGGAGTTTTAACGTGGTCGCCGTGCGACATCCAGACCCGGACCTTGTCCATGACTTTGCCCAGGCCCTGCCAGAGCGGCGATTCCTTGACCAGGGACAGGCTGGCCGAGCCGTATTCGCGGGTTTGCGAGCGTTCCAGCTCGCCGCCGTAATGCCTGGTCAAAAGCTGCATGCCATAGCAGATGCCCAGCACCGGCACGCCCAGTTCCAGCAGGCCGGGTTCCAGAGCGGGAGCGCCGGAGTCTCCAACCGACGCCGGGCTGCCGGACAGGATCAGGGCCGCAGGGTTGGCCTGCTTCACCTCGTCCAGGCCGATGTTCCAGGGCAGGATTTCCGAGTAGACGCCAGCCTCGCGCACGCGGCGGGCGATAAGCTGGGTAACCTGTGAACCGTAATCAATAACAACAACAGTCTGCATGTGCCTTCCTTTAGGACAAGTTAACCATTATAAACAAAAGATTATTCCACGGTAACGCTTTTGGCCAGATTCCGCGGCTGGTCGACGTCCTTGCCCAGGTAGGTGGCGGCTTCGTAGCTCAAAAGCTGCAACATGGGCAGCAGCAGGAAGCTGGTGAACGGGTCGTTAGCGGCCGGGATGTGCCAGTACATTTCGGCCCAGTCCAGCGTTACGGACGGGTCGTCGCTTTTTTCGGTAATGGCCATGATCGGGCCGCTGCGCGCCGCCACTTCCTGGATGTTGGAATAGGCCTTGGCGTAGTGCCCGTCATGCGGGATCAGAGCGATGGTGAGAAAATCCGGGTTGATCAGGGCGATGGGGCCGTGTTTCATCTCGCCGGCCGCGTAGGCTTCGGCGTGAATGTAGGAAAGTTCCTTGAGCTTCAGGGCGCCTTCCATGGCCAGGGCGCAGTTGCGGCCGCGCCCCAGGAAAAAGACGTTGTGGAACGAAGCCGTGCGCACGGCAAAGCCTTTGGCCTCTTCGAGCATTTGCGGCAGTTGCTTTTCCAGGTAGTCGGGCAGGGCGGCGAACTCGGCCAGGAGCGTTTTAAGTTCACCGGCGGCAAAGCGGCCGCGCCGCTCGCCCCAATACATGGCCAGGAGGGTGAGCAGGGCCATCTGGCTGCACAGGGCTTTGGTGGAGGCCACGCTGATTTCCGGCCCGGCCTGGGTGTAGATGATCGTGTCGGCCTCGCGGGCCAGGGACGAACCCACCACGTTGCACAGGCCCAAGCTGGAACAGTCGCACTCGCGGGCCACCTTGAGGGCGGCCAGGGTGTCGGCGGTTTCGCCGGACTGGCTGATCAGGATGACCAATTCGTCCCGCTCCAGGAGCGGCTTGCGGTAACGGAACTCCGAAGCGATTTCCACGCTGCAGGGCACGCCGCCCCAAGTTTCTATCAGCGAGGAAGCCCAGAGCCCGGCGTTGTACGAAGTGCCGCAGGCCACGATGCGCACCCGGCCGGGGCGGCGCAAAATTTCCCGCTCGTTCATTTCCGGCAGCAGGACGCCGCTCCAGTCAGGGGCTATCCGCCCGGCCAGGGCGCTGCGCAGCACCAGGGGCTGCTCGAAAATTTCCTTGAGCATGAAGTGCTTGTAGCCGCCTTTCCGGGCGGACTGGATGTCCCACTCGATATGCTGCACCGCCTTGGTCGCCGGGGCGAGATCTTCGACGCGGAACACTTGATATGTGTCGGGAGTTATGCGAATAATGTCGCCTTCGTCCAGGAAGATGACCTTGCGGGTATGGGACAGAAAGGCGGTGATGTCGGAAGAGACGAAGTTTTCGCCCACGCCGACCCCGGCCACCAATGGAGCGTTTTTGCGGGTGGCGTAGACCGCTTCCGGCTCGTCGCGGCTGGTCAACACCAGGGCGTAGGCTCCATCCGCCCGCAGCACGGCCCGCTGGAAGGCGGTGAGAGTGTCCGGCGAGCTTTTGCGGTATTCGGCAATCAGGTCCAGCAGCACTTCCGTGTCGGTCTCGCTCAGAAAAGTGTAGCCCTTGGCCGTGAGTTCGGCCTTGATTTCACGGTAGTTTTCAATAATGCCGTTGTGCACCAGAGCGAACTCGCCGCCGCTTGAAAGGTGCGGGTGGGCGTTCACCTGGTTGGGCACGCCGTGCGTGGCCCAGCGGGTGTGCCCCATGCCGCAGGTGGCCAGCATCGGGTTGTCGCTGGCCGCGACCTTGTCGACCAGGGCCTCCAGTTTGCCGGGGGTTTTGATGACGTGTATCTCGCCGCGCTGGGTAAAGGCGATTCCGGCGGAGTCGTACCCCCGGTACGCCAGCCGGCGCAGTCCGTCAAGGATAATCGGGGTGGCCGCTTGGTGCCCGGAATAAGCGATAATGCCGCACATGCTCTAGCTCCTGCATTCAAATTTTACGTGACCTTGAGAAGGTAATTAATTAACATTTTCTCAGTAAATGCCAAGGGCAGAATTGCAAATACTAACAAGTTGTAATTTTTGCCAATTTTTACTAATTAATTCTAACGGATGATAATTGTTCCGCTTTTTAAGGAGTCCTAATGAGCGTAGCCAAATGGGAGACAGTGATCGGCCTGGAGGTGCATGTGCAGATCAAGACCGCCAGCAAGCTTTTTTGCCGTTGTCCCAACAAGTTCGGCGGCGAGCCCAATACCCGGATCTGCCCGGTTTGCTCCGGCATGCCGGGCGCTCTGCCCAGCCTGAACAGCCGGGCCGTTGCCCTGGCCGTGCGGACCGGGCTGGCCCTGGGCTGCCGCATCAACCTGCATTCGGTTTTTTCCCGCAAGAGCTACTTTTACCCGGACCTGCCCGGCGGCTTTCAGACTTCCCAGCTCGAGCCGCCCATCTGCGAGACAGGGCGCTTTGTCCTCAATACGCGGAATATGCCAGGCGCGCATCGCCAGAACCCGGAAATCCGCATTAACCGCATCCACATGGAAGATGACGCCGGCAAGTGCATCCACGCCACCGACAGCGCCAGCCTGGTGGATCTGAACCGGGCCGGCACTCCACTGGTGGAAATCGTCACCGAACCCGATTTCCGCAGTCCGGCCGAAGCGGCCGAGTTCATGCGCCAGTTGCGCCAGCTTTTGCTCTACCTGGACATTACCGACGGCAACATGGAAGAGGGCAGCATGCGCTGTGACGTGAACATTTCGCTCCGCCCTTTCCATGAGGGGGGCGGCGGCAAGTTCGGGGTGCGCTCCGAAGTGAAGAATTTGAACTCGTTCGCCAGCATTCAGGAAGCGGCCGAATACGAAGAGGAACGCCAGCGCGACGCCCTGGAAAGCGGCCAGGCGCTTGAGCAGGAAACCCGCCATTTCGACCCGGACAGCGGCAGCACTTGGGCCATGCGCTCCAAGGAAGGCGCGCCCGACTACCGCTATTTCCCCAACCCGGACCTGCCGCCGGTGGTGTTCACGCAGTCGTTCGTGGACGAGATTGCCGCCGCTCTGCCGGAGCGCCAGGAAGCGCGCTTCAAGCGCTACACCGGGGAATTGGGGCTGCACGCCGAAGAAGCCGGCATCCTGGTGGGCTCGGCCGCCCTGGCCGGCTACTTTGAAGCCGCCCTCGCCTTGCAGCCGAGCCCCAAGCGCACGGCCGGGCTGATTCTTGGCAACTTTTTGCCAGAATGCTCGCGCCGCGAAGTCGAGCCGGCCGCGCTGATGGCCGATCATTTTCCGCCCGCCCGCCTGGCCCATACCGTGGCCATGCTGGAGCAGGGCAAAGTAAGCTTGCGCGTGCTGCAGGATCTGTTCAGGGAACTGCTGGACGGAACGGACGAAATTGAAACCCTGGCGGAAAAGCGCGGGCTCTTGCAGGTTTCCGACAGTAGCGCCCTGGAAAAGGCCGTGCTGGACGCCATTGCCGCCAATCCGGACGAAGCGGCCCAGTACCGGGGCGGCAAGACCAAGCTCTTGTCGTTCTTCGTGGGCCAGGTGATGCGCGTCACCAAAGGCGCCGGCAACCCGGCCCTGATCAACGAACTTTTGAAAAAACACCTGGAGCGTTAAATGTCAGTCAGTAAAGAAAGGGTGCTCTACACCAGCCGGCTGGGCCGCCTGAACCTCACCGAGGGCCTGGACGGCGCCGAGGCCGACGCCAAGCTGGAGGAATTCGCCCGGCGCATGGACGAGATTGTCGGGTACATGGATATCCTGCAAGAGGCCGACACCACGGGCATCGAGCCCATGTTTTCGCCCATGAGCCTTGCCGCGCCGCCCAGGCCCGACGAAGTGCTTCAGGAATACGGCCGGGAAGAGGTTATGGCCGGTGCGCCGGAACAGTCGGACGGCTTTTTTGTCGTTCCGCGAGTGCTCTAGCCGCATTTTCACTTTGCGAAGGAGATTTCATGTCCGATTTGTATAGAATGAGCCTTGCCGCCCTGGTCAAGGGGCTGAAAAATAAAGAATACAGCGTTACCGAGGCGGTTAAAAGCTGCCTTGCGCGCATTGAGGCCACCGAGCCCCGGCTGAACGCCTGCATCAGCGTACTGGGCGAGCAGGCCCTGGCCCGGGCCGCGGAAATGGACGCCCAGGGGCCGCCGGCCGCGAATGCGGCCGAAGCCGCCCCGCTCTGGGGCGTGCCCATGGGGCTTAAGGATATCATCAGCCTCAAGGGCTGCCGTAATACCTGCGCCTCGCGCTTTATGGAAGATTTCGTGCCCTTTTACGACGCCGAGGTGACTGCCCGCCTGAAAAAGGCCGGGGCCGTGTTCCTGGTAAAAAACAACCTGGATGAGTTCGCCATGGGCTCCACCACCGAAAATTCCTGTTTCGGCCGGGTGGGCAATCCCTGGGATCTGGGGCGGGTTTCCGGCGGTTCCAGCGGCGGCTCGGCCGCCAGCGTGGTGGCCGGGCAAGTGTTCGCCTCGCTGGGCACCGATACCGGCGGCTCCATTCGCCAGCCGGCGGCCATGACTGGCTGCGTCGGCCTCAAGCCCACTTACGGCCGGGTTTCCCGCTACGGGGTGGTGGCTTTCGGCTCATCCTTCGACCAGGTCGGGCCGCTGGCCCGCAACGTGGAAGACTGCGCCCGGGTGTTTGAAGTGATTGCCGGGCCGGACCACAAGGACGCGGCCAGCGCCCGGACGGACCTCTACCCGGATAATTTGCCCGAGCAGGACTGCCTGGACAAGACTCTGGAAGGGAAGGGCAAGGAGCCGGGCGATGTGCTCAAGGGCGTACGCATCGGCGTGCCCGAGGAATTCTGGGGCGCCGGGCTGGACGCCGAAGTGGAAGGCTGCGCCATGTCGCCTTTGAAAAAGTTGGAGGAACACGGCGCCACGCTGCTGCCGGTGTCGCTGCCCAGCCAGAAGTACGCCCTGGCCGTTTACTATATCATGTCTTCGGCCGAGGCCAGCACCAATCTGGCCCGCTTTGACGGCGTGCGCTACGGGCGGCGCGCCCGCCAGCCCAAAGACCTGCTGGATCTTTACTATTCCTCGCGCTCGCAGGGTTTTGGCGAGGAAGTGCAGCGCCGCATCATGCTGGGCACGTTCGCGCTCTCGGCCGGCTATTACGACGCCTATTACCGCAAGGCCGCCCAGATTCGCCGGCTGCTGCGCAACGACTTTGACCGGGCCCTGGATCTGGCAAGCGGCGGCTGCCACGTGCTGCTGGCCCCGGCCTCGCCCAAGACGGCCTGGACCGCAGGCCTTTACGAGGCCGACCCGCTCACCACTTACAAGATGGACCTGCTTACGATCACCCTCAACCTGGTGGGCCTGCCCGGACTGTGCCTGCCGGCGGGCCTGGGCAAGGAGACTAAGATGCCGGTAGGCCTGCAGATCATGGGGCGCCCCTTTGATGAAGCGGCCATGCTGCGCCTGGGCGCGGTAATTGAGCGGCTCACCCCGGACATCGGCCTGCCCGGAGCTCTGGACGGAGCTTTGGATGAGAGATGAAACAAATCCCGCCGGGTCGCCCCGGCGGGATTTGTTTCATTCCGCCATCGGGCTCTCGTCCGCTTTGGGAACCTCGGCCCAGGAGTCCCATTCCACCCAGCCCATGCCGGCCGTGTTTTCCAGCGCCAGTCCGGCCTGCAGGTTGAAACCGCGCAATTGGTCGTCAATGCGGCCCTTCAGTATGGCGATGGTATCGTAGTCGCTGTCCGGCAAGGCGATAATCCGCTCGCGCACCGCCGACGGTAGCCCGTCCAGGTCCTTTTCCGTGCCGATCTGGAGCGGAGTGACCCAGCCGTAGGGCGTCAAAGTATAATAGGCGCCCGCTTCGCCGCGTTCGCCAACGCGGTCCACCCAGCCGGGGATGACCAGGCTCAGTTTGTCGTCGCGGAACTGGGCGGCCGCCATGTCCATAAGCTTGACCCGTTCCAGGCTCACCCTGGCGTAAACGGCGGCCAGGGCGGGCAGCCCCTGTCCGTCCAGCAGGGTTGAGGGCAGGGCGGTGGGGTTGTCCAGAAAGTTTGCGTACACGGCGCGCACGGCCTGATCGCGCCCCTGGTTGCGCCAATGGAGCAGGTTTTCCAGGTAGGGCTCCACCGCCGGGCGGGGCAGGGCGCGGGCCAGTTTTTCCCACGCTTGGTCGAGGGCGGTTTCAGCGGCCGCAAATTCCGGGTTGGCCGCCGTGAGGCGCTGCCGGGCCATTTCCGAAAGCGCTTCGGCCCGCTCCGGAGCGGCCGGGAAACCCGGGCAAAAGGCCAGCAACCCCAAGAACAGCGGCAAAACGCGCAAGCGTATGGTTTTCATCATGTCTCCCCGTATTCCATTCTCGAATTAAGCAAAAGGCCGGTTTAATCCGGCATTGGAATTAGTCAAAAGCGTCCCAGACGTCCAGTTCGCGCCAGGCCATGCCCTCGGGCAAATTTTCAACGCTCAGCCGGTTGTCGGCTTCGTAATAATCCGGCCCGGCGAAGCGGCCGTGCAAAATGACGGTCCCGCCCGGCTCGGCCGTGACTTTCTCAAGCCGCTCGGCCATTGCCGGCGTGAGCTTGTCCAGTTCGTCGGCGCGGCAGACCGTGAAAGTGGTTTTCCAGAGATAGGGTTCGAATACATAATAGGAAACGCCGCCGTGCTCGAAGGTTTTGAGCTTGCCGGCCAGGGCCACGACCAGGTTTTCGTCCGCGCTCTGGGCGACCAGGATGTTGAGCATTTTGGCCCGTTCCAGCGTTACCAGGCAGTAGAGGCCGTCCAGGGAGACAAGGTCGCGCTCGTCCAGGCAGATGGCGGGCAGGGAATTGGGGTCGCGCACGAACTGTCCGATCAGCGAGCGGACGAAATAGTCGCGGTAGCTTTCCAGCCAGCGCTCTTGCAGCGGGCGGTATTTTCCCATGCGCTCGGGGGTGGCGGTCGCTTCGAGTTTCGCCCACATCCGCCTCATGTTGTCCTCGGCCCGGGCGTAGTCCTGGCTGGCTTCACGCAGGCGGGCGTCGGTCTCGGCCGAAAGGGCCAGGGCCGCATTTGGAGCCCAGCCCGCGAGCCCGACGGAGAAAAACGCCAGCAGCACGGTGAGGCGGAGCGTTTTCAGAAGTGCTTTCATGTGTTTTCTCCTTGGTGGTTCAAATTCTGGAGGCTCTGGCCAGCAGGGCGAAATCGGCCAGGGTGAGGGCCAGCATGGCCTTGAGCACGACATTGATGCGCGGGATGACGGAAATATCATGCCGGCCGGCCAGCTTGAGGCGCACGCTTTGCCCTTGCCGGCTCAGGCTTTGCTGTTCCGATCCGATGCTGGGGACCGGCTTGACGGCAACGTTCACTTTCAGCATCTGCCCGGTGGAGATGCCGCCCAGAGTGCCGCCGGAGTGGTTGGAGGCAAAGCTGGCCTGCAAGCGTTGCGGGTCGTCGGCCGGGGACAGGTTTTTATGGGGGAGCAAGGCGTCGTTGTGCTGCGAGCCCCAGGCCGCGGCCGCGGCGAAGCCGTCGCCGATTTCCACGCCCTTGACCGAGCCCACGCTGAACATGGCCGCGCCGATGCGGGCGTCCAGCTTGTCGAACACCGGCTCTCCAAGGCCCACCGGCAAGCCGTGCGCCTCCAGGCGCACCACGCCGCCCAGGCTGTCCTGCCGCTCTTTGGCTTCCTGCACCAGCTTGCGCCAGGCTGGAATAACCGAGTCGCGCGGCGCGCCCAGTTCGCGAGGGGCGTATTCCGCAATATCGCCGGGGGCGGCTTCCTCGGTAGACAGGCCGCCCAGGGACAGGGTATAGGCGTCGATATGCAGGCCCAGGCCACGCAAAAAAGCCAGGGCCACGGCCCCGCCGGCCACCCGGGACAGGGTTTCGCGCCCGGAGGCGCGGCCGCCGCCGCGCCAGTCCCGCAGACCGTACTTGGCGTCCCAGGTATAGTCGGCGTGGCCGGGGCGGTAGATATTTTTTGTCGTTTCGTAATCGGCCGAGTTTTGGGCCTGGTTTTCAATCACAAAGGCCAGGGGCGCGCCGCTGGTGCGTCCTTCAATGAGGCCGGAGAGTATTTGCGGCCGGTCCGGCTCATTGCGCGGAGTGGAGGTGGGGCTGGCGGAGTCGGCCCGGCGCAGTTCCAGTTCGCGCCGCATCAGGGCTTCGTCAAAAGGCAGCCCGGACGGGCAGCCGTCAATGACGCCACCCAGAGCCGGGCCGTGTGATTCTCCGAATGTGGTCAACCGGAACAGGCGGCCAAAAGTGTTTGACATGTATTTTGCTCCAACAGGCGGTAAAGATGCACAACCGTGGTTTTAAACAAGCAAAACAAACTACTTCATCGCATTGGGAAACAGCTCGGCAGCCATTTCTCTTAATTTGAACTTCTGCACCTTGCCGCTGGGGTTGAGCGGGAAGGACTCCACGAAAGAAACGTAGCGCGGCACCTTGTACCAGGCGATTTGCCCCTTGCAGTAGTTGCGCACGTCTTCCCGGGTGAGTCGCACCTCGGGCTGGGGCACGATAAAGGCGCCCACTTCCTCGCCGTAGCGGCGGCTGGGTACGGAAACCACCTGCACGTCTTTTACGCCCGGCATCTTGGAGACAAACTCCTCTATTTCACGCGGGTAGACGTTTTCGCCGGCCCGGATGATCAGGTCTTTAATGCGGCCGGAAACGGTGACGTAGCCTTCCTTGTCCAGGTAGCCCAGGTCGCCGGAGTGCAAAAAGCCGTTTTTGTCGATGGCCTCGGCCGTGGCGGCCGGATTTTTGTAATAGCCCATCATCACGTTAAAACCGCGGCAGCAGATTTCACCCCATTCGCCCTGCGGCATTTCCCTGCCCGAGTGCGGGTCGATGATGCGCACCTCGGTGCCGGGCAGGGCGCGGCCGCCCGAGGTGGTGCGGTGGTGCATGTCGTCCAGGTAGGACGTCATGGTCATGGTGGGGGAAGATTCGGTCAGGCCGTAGGCGATGGTTATTTCCGGCATGTGCATTTTTTTGATTACCGCTTCCATGAGCGGGGTGGGGCAGATGGAGCCGCCCATGATGCCGGTGCGCAGGCAGGAAAAGTCGATTTTCTCAAAAAGGCGGTGGTGGAGAATGGCGTGGTACATGGCCGGCACGCCGTAAAAAGAAGTGCAGCCTTCCTGGATGACCGACATGATTTGGGCCGGGTTGCCGCTGGAGATGACCACCAGGGCCGAGGCGTGGCAGGCGCTGCAAATTATGCCGGCCACGCTCCCGAAGTTGTGGAAAAAGGGCACGGTCAGGCAGATGCGGTCGGTGGGGCCGAGGTTTTGCATGCGGCCGCACCAGTAGCCGTCGTTCACCACGTTCAGGTGGCTGAGCATGACGCCCTTGGGGTTGCCGGTGGTGCCGGAGGTGTACTGGATGTTCACGATATCGACCGGCTTGACCGAAGCCTGCCGGGCTTTGTAGTCGGCTGCGCTCACCTGTTGGCCCAGTTCGATAACCTCGGCCACGGAGTAGGCGAAGTCCGGGGCGTTTTCGCCCATGAAGATTACCCGCTTGAGGAAGGGGAAGCGCTCGCATTTCAGGGTGCCGCGCTTTTCGCCGGTGAGCTCTTTTATTTCCGGCACCGCTTTGCAAAAGCATTCCAGAAAGTTGAAATCGCGGAAAGTATCGCCCACCAGCAGCGTGGTGGCGTCGGAATGGGAGAGCAGGTATTCCAGCTCCTTTTCGCGGTAGCCGGTGTTTACCGGCACCAGCATCGAGCCGGTCTTGGCGATGGCCAGCATGGCTTCTTCCCAGGGGTGCACGTTCACCGACCACAGGGCCAGCTTGTCGCCGCGCTCCACACCCAGCGCCATGAAGCCCCGGGCCAGGGAATCGACGAATTCTCCCAGTTCGCCCCAGGTCCAGCGGATTTTGGAATCCACGTACATCAGGGCTTCGTTATTCGGATATTTGGCGACGGTTTCGTCAAAAACCTGCCCAAGCGTCTTTTCGATCAGTTTGAATTCAAAGCTCATCTGTTTTCCCGTCGCGTTAGAGGGTGCCGTAATGCGCAACGGCATTGCGCCTGCGCTGGTACATTACTAACAATGCGCGCGATAGTAAATAGCGCCAAAATCATTCCGTTGGAACCGGCTTTCGCTTATTTTTGTAAAATGCCCTGGTTTTTCTGAAAAGAAAATTGCTTTCACCCTGCTTTTGCGGTATTGCAAAAAGATGGTTTGGGACAAGGATCGGGGGTTGCCACAATATGCTCCACGACCCTGTTTATATATAACTCTAAGGAGATCGTTATGGCTGGAAAAATGAAAACCATGGATGGTAATACCGCGGCCGCGTATGTCTCTTACGGTATGAGCGACACCGCCGCCATTTATCCTATTACCCCGTCTTCCACCATGGGTGAACTGGTGGACGAATGGGCCGCCGACGGTTGGAAAAACATATTCGGTCAGGTAATGCAGGTTCGCCAGCTTCAGTCTGAAGCCGGCGCCGCCGGCGCCGTGCACGGCTCGCTGGCTGGCGGTGCGCTGACCTCCACATATACGGCCTCTCAGGGCCTGCTTTTGATGATTCCCAACATGTTCAAGATTGCCGGCGAGCTTCTGCCCGGCGTCTTTCACGTTGCCGCCCGCGCCGTTGCCGCGCAGGCTCTTTCCATTTTCGGCGACCACCAAGACGTGATGGCCGCCCGCCAGACCGGCTTTGCCTTCCTGGCCTCCGCCTCGGTGCAGGAGTGCATGGACCTTGGCCTGGTCGCACACCTGGCCGCCATTGAAGCTTCCGTGCCGTTCTGCCACTTTTTCGACGGTTTTCGCACCTCGCATGAAATCTCCAAGATCTCCCAGATTGATTTTGCCGACATGAAGAAAATGGTGAACATGGACAAGGTGGAAGAATTCCGCGCCAACGCCATGATGCCCGAGCATCCGCAACAGCGCGGCACCGCCCAGAACCCTGACGTATATTTCCAGGCCCGCGAAGCCGCCAACGGCTACTACGCCGCCCTGCCGCAGATTGTCGCGGACCAGATGAAGAAAGTGGGCGCCCTGACCGGCCGCAAGTATCGCCTGTTCGACTACGTGGGCCATCCGGAAGCCAGCCGCGTGATCGTGGCCATGGGCTCCGCCTGCGAAGTTATCGAAGAGCTGATCAACTACCTTTTGGCCAAGGGTGAAAAAGTCGGCTTGGTGAAAGTGCGCCTGTACCGCCCGTTCTCGGCCGAGCACCTGCTCCAGGCCATTCCGGCCACCGCCGCCACCATCACCGTGCTTGACCGCACCAAGGAAAACGGCTCGCTGGGCGAACCCCTGTACCAGGATGTGCTCACCGCCTTTATGGAAAAGGGCGACATGCCCAGCATCGTGGGCGGCCGTTACGGCCTGGGCTCCAAAGACTTCACCCCGACCATGGCCAAGTCCGTGTTCGACAACATGCTTTCTTCCTCGCCCAAGAACCACTTCACCGTGGGCATTACCGACGACGTGACCTTCACCTCGCTTGAACAGGACGACGACGTGGACACCATTCCGGCCGGCACCGTGCAGTGCAAGTTCTTCGGCCTGGGGGCCGACGGCACCGTGGGCGCCAACAAGCAGGCCATCAAAATCATCGGCGACAACACCGACCTGTACGCCCAGGGCTACTTCGCCTACGACTCCAAGAAGTCCGGCGGCTTTACCGTTTCGCACCTGCGTTTCGGCAAGCAGAAGATTCAGTCCTCCTACTATATCAAGAACGCGGACTACGTGGCCTGCCACAAACCGCAGTACGTGAACCAGTACGACATTCTCGAAGGCATCCGCGACGGCGGCACCTTTGTGCTGAACTCGAGCTGGAGCGTGAAGGACATGGAGGAGGAACTGCCCGCCGCCATGCGCCGCACCATCGCCCGGAAGAAACTGAAATTCTACAACGTGGACGCCGTGGACCTGGCCACCAAGGTGGGCCTGGGCGGCCGCATCAACATGATCATGCAGACGGCCTTCTTCAAGCTGGCCAACGTGCTGCCCTTCGAGCAGGCCGTGGAACTTCTCAAGGACTCCATCAAGAAGACCTACGGCAAGAAGGGTGACAAAATCGTCAAGATGAACATCGACGCAGTGGACCAGGCCATTGCCGCCCTCAAGGAAGTGACGTACCCCGCTTCCTGGGCCCAGGCCGAAGACGCCGGCTGCTCCTGCCAGGGCGACCCGGAATACATCGCCAACTTCATGCGCCCGATTCTGGCCCAGAAGGGCGACGAATTGCCGGTTTCCATGATGAGTCCCGACGGCGTGGCGCCCATGGGCACGGCCGCTTTTGAAAAGCGCGGCGTGGCCGTGGACGTGCCGGAATGGCTGCCGGAAAACTGCATCCAGTGCAACCAGTGCTCCTACGTTTGCCCGCATGCCGCCATCCGTCCTTACCTGGCCGCTCCGGAAGAGCTTAAGAGCGCGCCCAAGAGCCTGGCCACCCTCGACGCTGCGGGCAAGGAACTGGCCGGCCTCAAGTTCCGCATCCAGGTTTACAGCCAGGACTGCCAGGGCTGCGGCTCCTGCGCCGACGTCTGCCCGGCCAAAACCAAGGCTCTGGTCATGAGGCCGCTGGAAACCCAGCTCAAGGACCAGGTGGCCAACCTGGACTTCCTGGAACAGAACGTCTCGATCAAGGACGACCTGATGAAGCGCGACACCCTCAAGGGTTCGCAGTTCTTCCAGCCGCTCATGGAATTCTCCGGCGCCTGCGCCGGCTGCGGCGAAACCCCGTACGTGAAGCTGGTCACCCAGCTTTTCGGCGAGCGCATGACCGTGGCCAACGCCACCGGCTGCTCCTCCATCTGGGGCGGCTCCTGCCCGAGCAACCCGTACACCGTCAACAAGGACGGCCGCGGTCCGGCCTGGGGCAACTCGCTGTTTGAAGACGCCGCCGAATTCGGCTACGGTATCAACATGGCCTATATGCAGCGCCGCGCCAAACTCGTGGACCTGGTTACCGAACTGGGAGGCTCGGCGCCGGCCGCCGCCAAGAAGGCCATTGACGCCTGGCTGGCCGGCCGCAACAACGGCGAGGAAGCCGGCAGGCTCGGCGACGCCCTGCTGGACGAGTTGACCAAGCTGGACGCCAGCCCGTTGGTTGAGGAAATCTGGGGCATGTCCGACCTCTTGCCCAAAAAATCCCTCTGGGTTTTCGGCGGCGACGGCTGGGCCTACGACATCGGCTTCGGCGGCCTGGACCATGTGCTGGCCACCGGCGAAGACATCAACATCCTGGTTATGGATACCGAAGTGTACTCCAACACCGGCGGCCAGTCCTCCAAGGCCACGCCGCTGGGTTCTGTAGCCAAGTTCGCCGCTTCCGGCAAGAAGACCCCCAAGAAGGATCTGGGGCGCATCGCCATGAGCTATGGCTACGTGTACGTGGCCACCGTGTCCATGGGCGCCAACAAGAACCAGGTGCTGAAAGCCCTGGCCGAGGCCGAAGCCTACAAGGGACCCTCCATTGTCATCGCCTACGCTCCCTGCATCAACCAGGGCCTGCGCGCGGGCATGGGCAAGAGCCAGGACGAAGCCAAGCGCGCCGTGGAATCCGGCTACTGGCCGCTCTACCGCTACAACCCGGACCTGGCGGCCGAAGGCAAGAACCCGTTGGTGCTTGACTCCAAGGCTCCCGACGGCACCCTGCAGACTTTCCTCTCCGGCGAAAACCGCTACGCCCAGCTCGAAAAGGCCATGCCTGAAGAGTCCAAGCGCCTGCGCGCCGAACTGGAAAAGCAGTACCTGAACCGCTACCAGTTGCTGGAGCAACTGGCCGCTATCAAGCCGGTGTGAAGTAAGGCCGGCGCCAACTGACTGACCAAGGCCGTGTTCCGGGTTCGGAACACGGCCTTTGCTGAATTGTGCTTGGAAAGCATTAACTGGATAATTTCTCCATCAAATCTTGCTTTTTGCTTTTTAACCGGGTAATTGTGGCTTGTGTGGTTTGTCGCGCTGTTTTCAGGGTTTAAACCATCTGTTTCAAGCGGGCGGCATGAAAGTACAGGCAAAAAAATTTACGTTCTTGAAAAAAGAATGCCGACCGGGCTTAAATCTTCAATTCTGGCCTGGTTTTTGCTACACACACACACACACACACACACACACACACACACACACACACACACACACAATCTAATCCGCGTTCTGCCAAGATCGGCGCGTCTTTGCCATTTTCCAAAACGGCCCTGTCTCCCGAGGAGATAGGGCCGTTTTGGCGTTTATGCCCCTTTCAGGAAATATGAGTTATGCCCCTGTGATCACACCTCTCAACTTTCCCAATTACACGCTCAACGTCGAAGAACCGGAGCAAGAATATGACACAACGTAAAAAAATAATCCTGGTTGACGACGATATTACAAATTTGACCGTGGGCAAGAACGCGCTCAGTGATGAATATGGTACTCTGACCTTCCCATGAGGCTGCGCTGGAAGTCATCTTTTACTTGGCCATTCTCAGCAAGAGAAATTTCTCAAAATCGGCCCGCATTTGATGCGACGGCCATACTTGCAATGGGAGAACAGGGATGTTCAACAGCTATTTTATAAAGATATCCTCCCTTTTCTTTCTGTTTTTTGTCGTCCCCCTGGGGGTGTACGGCGTATTCAACTATTCCTCGACAGCCGCCCTGGTGAAAACGCAGATGGGGAATCGCTGCCTCGGCATCGCCACCGCCGTTGCGGTGCTTATTGAGCGCGAGCCTGAAAACTATCAGGCCTTCACCCGAACGCTGGATACCGAGAGTGAATATTATCAATCCCTCAAAAAACAGTTGGAGAAAATCCGCTACGCGAATAATAACACCATCCGGTTTTTGTACACGGAAATCCGTATATCCGACACCGAAATAATGTTCGTGATGGACGGGGAAAGAGCGGACGCGGAGTTTTTTTCCCCGCCCGGCTCCACTGATTTGCTGACCGAAACCAGAAGACGCGCCTATGAAACCAAGTCCGCGTATGTCGGCGAGTCCTTTACGGAAAATTACTACGGCCGCCTGCTCAGCGCCTACGTTCCCATTGCCTTCCGCGACGGGACGTTTCTGGGCCTGGTGGGCGTGGATGTGTCCGAGGCGCAATTCGATGCAATTATGATGTTTCAGCTATATACCATCATTGCCAGCATCTGCGTCCTTACGCTCATGATGCTGATATTGAGTTATTTCATTGCCCGCATGTACCGGGCCAAGGAGCGCTCGGAACAGGAAAACATAAGCAAGAGCGCCTTTCTCGCCCGCATGAGCCATGAGATCCGGACGCCGATGAACGCCATC
>JAISDX010000013.1 GCA_031264465.1 Deltaproteobacteria bacterium
CGTCCTGAACGGAAAAATTGAAGCCCGGCACGACGGGCACGCGCACGACTATCTCTTTCGCCATGCGGGCGATGCAGGCGGCATTTTCCCGGATCGCCCGGTTGTCGACGCCGGTATGCGCTTTATGCTTTTCCGGGTTGGCGGATTTTACGTCGAGCAGCACGAGATCCAGCAGCGGAACGATCTTTTCAAGCACCGCCCGGCTGGCCAGCCCCGTGGTCTCCATGGCCGTGTGCCAGCCATTTTCCCGGCAGGCGCGCAGCAACTCGAGCGAGAAGGCGGACTGCATCAGCGGTTCGCCGCCGGAAAGGGTGATGCCGCCGTTGGAGCGGCGGTAGACCGTGGCGTCCTTTTGCAGTATCTGCATCACTTCCCACACGGTCATAATTTTCCCTTTCAGAATCAGGGCGTCGGTCGGGCAGATGTCGGCGCAGGCCCCGCAGCCCACGCAACGCTGGCGATCCACAAAAGCGGGATTTTCGGGCGAAAGCGCGCCGGCCTTGCATACCGACAGGCATCTGCCGCAGGAGATACAGTTTTTCCGCTGGTACATCACTTCCGGGCGCAGGCGCTGCGATTCGGGATTACTGCACCATTTGCAGGCAAGAGGACAGCCCTTGAGGAACACAATGGTCCGAATACCGGGGCCGTCATGGATGGAATAGCGCTGGATATCGAAAACTATGCCTTCGGCTTCATATTTGGCTTTGCTCATGGTGCCCCGGCTTTGTGTCTTTCGCAGGCGGGAAGCTGTATCCCGGCGCCGTTGTCCTCGGCAGGCGATTACCGCCGCAGGGAAACGGATTCCCGCGCGCGGAGGCGCGGGAATCCGTAACTCCCTTGGAATTAGAAGGTTTGTTCCGTACGGCTGATGATGTCGTCCTGCACTTCCTTGGCCAGAACCACGAACTGGGCGCTGTAGCCGGCGACGCGGACCACCAGGTCCTTGTGCTGTTCGGGATGGCGCTGGGCTTCAAGCAGGGTTGCGCGGTCGACAACGTTGAACTGCACATGCATGCCCTTGTGGTCGAAGTAGCTGCGCACCAAGCCCGCGAAGTTTTTCAGACCCGCATCGCCGGCCAGGGCGGAGGGCAGGAACTTCTGGTTGTATAGGGTGCCGTTGGAGGCGATGAAGTGGTCCAGCTTGGCCACGGAGTTCGCCGCCGCGGTCGGGCCCTTGTTATCTTTGCCCTGGCGGGGCGACACGCCGTCAGCGAGGGGCGCCTTGGCAAGGCGGCCGTCCGGCAGCGGACCCACATCCTTGCCGAAGAGCACGTTAGCGGAAACGGGGTAAATCCCGGCCTGGAACTGGCCGCCGCGCGGGTTGGTGTATTTTTCCACTTCCTTGCAGTAAATCTGGGCGCACTTTCTGGCGACCATATCCACTTCGTCGATATCGTTGCCGAAGCAGGGAGTGCTTTCAAGGATGCGGCGGACTTCCGCCAGTTCGCCCGTTCCGCCCGCAACCGGGGCGTTTTCCGCCGCCAGAGTGCGGTACACTTCATTCTTGAGCGCGTTTACGTCCATGGAGCCGCTGTTGGCCAGCACCTTGCGCACGGCCGCATACACCTTGTCTTCGGAAATGTCGCCGGAGGCGGGAGCCGAAGAAGACGGCAACGCGCCCACGGGATAGCCGAAGTTGGCGTCCAGGGCGCGCTTGAGCTGATCCAGACTGATGGTCTTGTCTTCAAACACGTTCTTCTGGATGGCATAGACCGAGTCGCCGGAATCCGCCACGCCGAAAGCCTGCGGCCCGGTGAAGTTGTAGATGGCGCCGCCTTCCTGCAAGGACTTGCCGCGCCCGATGCAGTCTTCCACCATGGCGGAGAGGAAAGGCAGCGGGCAGCGTTCGCCGTGGGCGATATCCACGCAGTTGTCGGCTTCGGCCAGATGGAAGACAAAGTAGGCCATCTGCTTCTTGAAGGCTTCAAACAAATCGTCAATGCCGCGCCAACTGGTCATTTCACCGGTCACGGGGCCGAGCTGCTTGCCGTTGACGCGGCCGTTGTTGAGCGTAATTTCCAGCACTTTGGCCACGTTAAAGAAGGCGGCGTCGTGCCAGCCTTCGGTCTTGTGCGGCGACTGGGGTTCCACACAGCCGATGATGCAGAAGTTGCGCGCGTCCGCCAGGGAAACGCCGCGGTTCTGCAGGGCCGGGATAATGACTTCGTCGTTGTACATGGCGGGCACGCCGAGGCCCAGGCGGGCCACTTCGCAGGCGCGGTACAGGAATTCGTCCGGAGTTCCCTGCCAGACGCGGATGGAGAAGGAAGGCTGCGGCAGGCGCACATGGGCAACCGTTTCCATGCACATATAGGAAACATCGTTGGTGGCGTCGAGGCCGTCCGGCGTCTGGCCGCCCACGCACATGTTCTGGAATACCGCATAGCCGGCAAAAGCCTGGGCGGAAACTTCGTCGCGGGTTTTGTTCACGTCATTGAGCTTGATAAAGCAGCAGTCGACGAGTTCCTGCGCGAATTCCCTGGAGATGCTCTTGTCCGCCGCGTAATAGGGATACATGTACTGGTCGAAGCGGCCGGGAGAGATGGAGTGGCCGCTGGAATCAATCTGGATCATGCTGTGGATGAACCAGAAGGTCTGGCAGGCTTCCCAGAAGGTGGTGGCGCCGTATTCGGGCACGCGGCGGCAGTTTTTGGCAATCTGCACCAGTTCCGCCTTGCGGGTGGGGTTGCTTTCGCGCGCGGCCAGTTCTTCCGCCTTGGCCGCATAGCGGTGGGCGAAATTGATGGCGGCGCTGTAAGAGATGATCACCGCGTTATAGAACTGCTGTTTCTTGATGTATTCGGGATCCATGCGATCCAGTTTTTCCATGGCCGCCACGGTTTCCGCAATGATGCCCCGGAAGCCGACCTTCAGGATTTTGCCGTAGTCCACGGTGATGTGGCCGACGCCGCCGTAAAAGTAGTTGCCCACCGTGAACACGCCAGCGGCGATGCAATCCTTGGTTTCCTGCGACATGTAGGCGGAGGCCAGGTCACTGATCGTTTTGCCGGGCCAGTACTTGAAGCACTCGTGCAGTTCGGCGGCGGTTTCTTTCGGGATCACGAAGGGGTCGGCCATGCGGGTGGCCATGGTGTCGAATTCTTTTTCCACCCAGTCATAGGAAAATTCCGGGCAGATTTCCGTGGAGCGGGGGTTTTTGGTGATCGCGCCCACGACCAGTTCGTCGTCACGAATGGTGACGGGCAGATTGTTGAACAGCTTTTCGCAGACTTTGGCCCGACGCAGAATGGCCGGGAGGTGTTCCGATTCCTTGTAGGCTTCGGTTGCCAGAACAGCGCGTTCGGACTCGACATGCGGCACCGCGTCAAGAATGCCCTGCTTCAGCCGTTGGATCCTTGCCGTCGGTTGGGAAAATCCTTTTTCAATCATGTAGCGCCTCCACATACTCTTTAATAGTTGTTTTTACCGACTCCGGGAGCCGGAACCGACACGACACCGGTAAAAAAAGTTCACGCCCAAACGGCGCATGGACTTGCGCGAAATAGCCGGATGGCCAGGTACCGGGCCAGGATCCGTTTCATACGATCTATCCTTTTACAACTTCTGAGATACTCTACCTGCCTGTTGAAAACGCGGTAACGGGCCGGATTTGTCTTTATAAGGTAAATAATTGACCTGATCAGCGTCATATACATCAAGCTCTTGCGGCCTGCGCCGATCCTTGCCGCGCGCCTGTGCGCGGTTGGCGGACGGGCCTGCCGGTTTTTGAACGCCATCAACTGACGTTCTCCAGCGCGGCCAGCGCCGCCTTTACCGCTGAAGTTTCGCCAAACACGGCCAGCGTGGTGATATGCTGGGGACAGTTGCCCGTCAGCTCCGTCACCAGCACGTTGGCTGCCTTTTGGGCAATATCCGCGAAATAGAACAGGTTTGGAATCGAGGCCTGCACCAGCCCCACGGCGTTGAATGAATATGTTTTCAGTTCCTCGCGCGCTTCTTTGGGCATGCGCCGTTCCAGCATACGGACAACATCCGGGCGCGGCGCGTTAATAATCCGGCTGTTCATGGCCTTCCCTTTCTTCGCCGTCAGCGGATGTTGAGAGATTCCACCATGACGCAGCGCCGGCGGCGGGCGAAGGAGCGCGCGGAGGTCAGCCCTTCGCCGGTAGGACCGGCGATGGTGAAGGTGCAGTGGCCTTCGCCGCCCACGCCTATGCCGGCGTATGACGGGCCATTTTTCACAAAAATGGTGGTCTGCACCAGTTTTGCCATTTTCGTCAGCTTGCGCACATTGGTGGAATGCATGACGGCGGTATGCCTGTACCCGTGCTCCAGCTCCACGGCCAGATCTATTGCTTCGTCCACATCCTTCGCGCGGACCAGCGGCAGAATGGGCATCATCAACTCTTCCTGCACGGCCGGATGCTCTTTGCCCGCTTCAAACAGGATAATCCTGACGGAATCGTCGACGCTGATGCCGATAAGGCCCAGCAGATAGGCCGCGTCCTTGCCCAGGCAGGGAATGGCGGGACCGCCCTTTTCGTTCAGCACGGCCTTCATGAGCCGGTCCACGGCTGCCGGATCCGTCAGGTGGAAGGCGCCGTTCTTTTTCAGGCAGTGGATAAGAAAATCGGCGGCCTGGTCCACCGCGATGATTTCTTTTTCCGCCACACAGGGCAAATTGTTGTCGAAGCTGGCGCCGTTTATGATGTCCCGCGCGGCCTTTTCGATGTCCGCGGTTTCGTCCACCACCACCGGCGGGTTGCCGGCGCCCGCGCCTATGGCCTTTTTCCCCGCGCTCATCGCGGTTTTGACGATGCCCGGTCCGCCCGTGACCACCAGCATCCGAACTTTCGGATGGGCCAGCATGGCGCTGGTGTTCTCAATGGACGGTTCGGCGACTGTCACAATCAGATTGGCCGGAGCGCCGAGCTCGGCGAGTTTTCTGTTGATGAGGCGCACGGTATGGAGCGAAACGTTTTTCGCGCGCGGATGCGGGCTGAACACCACGGTGTTACCGGCGGCAATCATGCCGATGCCGTTGCAGATGACGGTTTCCGTCGGGTTGGTCGTCGGAGTCACGGCCCCGATGACGCCAAAGGAGGAAAGCTCTTCCAGCGTGAGGCCGGCGTCGCCGCTCAGGGCAAAGGTGGTCAGATCCTCCGTTCCCGGCGTTTTCCGGGCGGCGAGGCGGTTTTTGATGACCTTGTGCTCAAAGCGCCCCATGCCGGTTTCCTCCAGAGCCATGCGGGCCAAATCTTCGGCGACGCCCTCTGCCAAAATGGCGTCGCGGATACCCTGGACAAAGCGTTCCCGGTCATTCATGGAGCACAGGACATACTGCCGGTGGGCAAAGTCCGCCGCTTCAATCGCCTGATCCATGGAAGCAAAGACGCCGTTGCCCAGCGGCTGCGCCTCGGCGGTTGGGGTCACGGAAGCGGGAGGCACTCCCTTGCCTAGGACGGCGGCAAGGGCTCTGGCAATCAAAGCGTCACTGGCGTCCACGGTCTGGCCCGGGCCCTGGCCGGTCTGCCGGGCCGCCATGCTCTCGGAGAGCGCGCGGGAAATGAGGGCATCCTGCGCCTTAGCCGCCATGCGTTCCCGAGGAGAGACGTAGCGGTCGCCATGGACGCAGGCTCTGGCGGAAAGCGCGGCGGGAGCCACCTGGCCGTCAAGGGGCGGGGACGTCTTGTCCACGGAACCGGCAAGGCCGCTGGAAGCGGGAATACCGCCGGCGACCGCAAAATTGGCCACTCCGGTGGGGTTGCCGTATTCGCATAAAATCTTGCCGATAACATCCGCCAGATGTTTCGCTTCTTGCATTACAGTCATCCTTTGTAAAAGATCGCCTTATAAAAATTCCAGCGCTTTGGAGGCCAGAACCATATCCTGTTCCTTGGTGCCGCCACTTACGCCAACCCCTCCGACAAGAGTTCTTCCCCTGAAACAGGGGTATCCGCCGCCGACGATGGTCACGCCCGGCGCGTGCTGCATGCCGTACAGTTCCCGGCCGGGCTGGCAGGCTTCAAAAAAAGCATGGGTGGGCCGCTGATAGGCCGCCGCCGTCCAGGCCTTCGCCCTGGCCAGCTCCACGCTGCCGAGAAAGGCGTTGTCCATGCGGTGCAGCACCAGAGGAATGCCCCCGGCGTCCACTACGCAGAACACAATGGCCAGGTTCATGCGTTGCGCTTCCGCATAGACGCCGCGCCCCATGCGCAGGGCGTCTTCCAGCCGGAGCGCCGGAGGCGCGGCCGGGGCCACTGACACGGCAAACTCTTCCAGAACCGCCAAAATTGTCCGCTCAATGTCGAGCCTGTCTTCCGGGGAGTCCATATTTGCACGCCTCATAAATTGCCAACGATTTCAACGGAATCGACAATGCCGACAATGGAGGAGTCAATGACCGTCTCATGGGCCGGGCCGGTGAAGCGGGCCGAGCTGCCTTGGGAGACGATGACCGTTTCCCCGTTTCCCGCGCCCACGGAATCCGCCGCGATTTCCGTTTCCCCGGTGGGTTTGAGCTTCTCGGAGAGCCGGGCCACGATAAGCAATTTTTTTCCGGTGAGGGATTGATCTTTACTGGTCGCCACAACGGTTCCGATAACAGTTGCCAGATACATTGGCTTCTCCTTGCGCTTGGCGCTTATGTACGGACAATGCGCACGCGCCGTCTGACAAGTTCGTCCGCCGCCAGCGGCGTCAGCAGCGTGTGACGCTCAAGACGGAGCAGGACGCCCGGTTGGCAGGAAAGCGCATCCGCACGGCTGAACACCTGTTTTGCATGCGCGCGCGGGCGGTGTTCCGCCCTTGCCGGCGCGGCGCCGGGAAATTTTTCTTCCGCTTCCGGCGGGCAGGAGAGATGCGGCGCAACGGAAGCATAGCCCAGCCGCTCCAGCACCTTGTCCGCCAAATAGCTTACCATGGCCCGCCGGATGAGTTCTTCCAGTTTTCCGTCGCGCATGTCAGTTTTCCGCCTTGCAGTTCATGGCGATACCCATGGGGGTTACCAGAAGCGGTTCCGGCGCTTTGACGACCCTCTTGCCCGTTTCCTTGCGGAACACGTCGGCAAAGCGGTCAAAGGCGCAGGCGCCGCCGACCACGTGGATGGTGGAAATCGCGTGACCCTGTACGCAACGGTTGACGATGGCCGCCATTTTCTCCACCACTGGCTGAATGACGGAAAAAACCTCATCCTGCCGGCTCGCGTCCTTTTTCAAAACTTCCGCTTCCTCAACAGGCATGCGGTAGGCTCCCGCGAGCACCAGCGTCATATGAGCGCCGCCTGTGGGCTCGTCATCGGCGAACACGACCTTGCCCTTTTTCAGAAGGCTTATCCCTGTAGTGCCGCCGCCCACGTCCACAACGGCCCCTTCCCGCACGCGCAATACCCGGGCGGCCGCCGTGGGCTCGTCTATAACGGCGCTAACCGTAAAATCCGCCGCTTCAACCACGTTGACAATGACCTTGACGTTACCGTCAATGATGCCGGGCGGAATGCCCGTAGCCGCCGTTTTGGGCAGAGCCAGGCCCAGGCGGGACTCGATTTCGTCTTTCAATTTGCGGACGACGCGCACCGCGCCGACATAATCCACCACGACGCCGTCGCGCACCACGGAGGAGGGATGCATGGCCCCGGCAACCGGCTTGTTGTCCGCGTCGAGGACGGCCAGCACGATGTTGGCCGTACCGAGATCCACCCCAATTTTCAGCGGGCCGGAGCAAGGGTTGACTTCCCCTTCCCGAACAAGCCGGGCAAGTTCGACCAGAGAGGCGGCGGCGGTTGCGTTCGTCATGGCGTCATCCCGGCCTCACTGTTTACGTATGCGGGCCATATCGCCGTTGCGCAGGGAAAAGGCATTGGCCTCCTCCACATCAATATGAAGCTCCAGCGCCGAGGCAGCGGCCACACGCACGACCACGTTGCCCATGACCCCGCCGCGTTCGCCGCCTATAAGCGCCTCCGCGAGGTCGCCGTCGCTGAACCCGGCGCGCGCCGCCGTTTCAGGGAGCATATGCACATGCCGCCAGGCGACGATCAGGCCGCCTTCCAGCCGCACGCTGCCGCCGGGACCGACGAGTTCAACGCCCGGCGTGCCGTCCAGATCGCCGGACATCCGCAACGGTACGGCCAGGCCGAGCTTGATGCCGTCGGCCTGCGAAATTTCCACCTGCGTCCTGGCGCGTAAGGGACCGAGCACGCGCACGCGATCAAGCTCGCCCCTGGGGCCGCGCAAAATGACGGTTTCCCCGGCGGCGAACTGTCCGGGCTGTTTAACGGCTTTCAGGCGGGTCAGTTCAGCGCCGGGGCCGAACAAGGCATCCATATCCTGGCGTGAAAGATGAACGTGCCGGTTGGAAATTCCCACAGGTGCGCAGACTTCCGCCGAAGCGGCGGCAGGCTTCCCATACCCAAGCGAAAAGCGCCTTCCGGAGCGGAGTTCATTCCATATGTCTTCAGCGAGCCGCCGGGCCATGCTGTCTCTGTTCATACTCTTCTTCCGCATTTTTTAGGGCGGGCCGCTGTTTCGGGCCAGAACGCGTTTACCGTTTTCCGCCGTTACTTACCGCTCTTTTTTTTAACCTTGCCGCCGGGATATTTTGCGGGGGCGGGCTGAGGCCGGACGGTATCGGTTGTTTCCGTCTGGGACCCCGTTACAAAGTGCACCGCTTCCGCCGGTTCTGTTGGCTCCGCTGGCTTTGTTGATTCCGCCGGTTCCGCTACGGGCGCGGGGCTGCCCGCTCCCTGGCCGGCCGGCGCTTCTTGCTCCGCGCCTGTGCCCGCCCGCTCCGCTTCGTCGGCGGGGGAAGGCTCGTCGGGCCTGGTTTCAACGGGGTGCTCCCCGCTTTCCGCCGCTGGAGCGGGGCTTTTTTCCGTTTTCGCGCCCACGGTTTCCTTTGAGGCGATCATACGGTGTATGCCGCTGGCGGGCCGCGCGATGACGGATGTGGAAACAAGGCGGCCCACAGCGGCGCCCGCCGCCGCGCCCGCCGCCACGGCGGCTTTCACCGCGCCCACGTCGCCCAACAGCTTAACGGTGGTCATGCCGCTTCCTTTGGCAAGCTCGTATCCCACCAGTTCAACATTGGCGGATTTAACCGCCGCGTCCGCTGCGGTAACGGCCGCCGTAAGACCCGCGGTTTCAATAAGTCCAAGGCTGCGTTGCGTCATAGTGGGGTATTCTCCGCTGGCGCTGCCGGTTTCGTTGTGCGTTGCCGGAGCGGTTTACGGTTTCGCCCGGCGCGTCACCCGCGCCGGGCGAAACCAGACATCATCAGATATACGGTTTGGTGGTGGAACTGATGGGCGTGGGATCCAGCGTGCCCAACAGTTTCAGCCCCACGTCGCGGGCCGCCACAATGGCCTGGCGCACCGCGCCGGAATCGCCCGAGAAAGTGAAGATGACTTCGTTGGAGAAACTCGTGCCGCCATTGCCCGGCGAGGAGTACCCCACGGCGTTTATCGTGGCCGCCTTGGCCGCCACATCCGCAAGCACCACGCCGATAGCCGCCGGAGCGCCCACGGTGATGCCGAAAGACTGCCCGATGGGCGCGCCGAAAGCCTTGTTCAGAGCCGCGGAGGCGCGGGCGGTGTACTGAAATTCCAGATGACCGGCGGGGGAGCCGTACACGTCGCCAAAGGTCCGCTCCAACTCTTTCAGAGACACTTCCACAGCCCGGCGGGCGTCGGAGACGTCTTCCGCGCCAAAAATGATAAGGCTGCCGTGCCCCGCGCCGCCTTCGGTATCGCGGGCCAATTCGATGAGCAGCACTTCGCTGTTTGTGGCTTTCACGGCCTCATCGGCGGCGAATATCTGTGGACCCGCGCCGGTGCGCGCGCCCAGGATGCCGATGGAACGGTACTTTTTATCGATTTTCATTTTTTCATGCAGCAGCGGATCCACATTGGCGATGACCAATCCGATGGAGTGCCCGATGGCGGTACCGACGAACTCGGTAAGGCCGCAGCCCCCGATGCACGCGGCGGCGGAGCATGCCTGATCGCCGCTTCCGCTCATTTTGCGCATGACTTCATCCATAATTTTGTCGACCAGTTGTTCTTTCACAGTGAGTTCCTCCTGTTCCGCGCAAGCGCTTACGCCAGGTTAGGCAGAATCCGCTCGACCTCGGTGTGAGGACGCGGAATCACATGCACCGAAACGACTTCGCCGACTTTTTCAGCGGCCACGGCCCCGGCGTCGGTGGCGGCTTTCACCGCGCCCACGTCGCCGCGCACCATGACGGTGACGAGGCCGGAACCAATTTTTTCATAGCCGATGAGAGACACGTTCGCGGATTTAACCATGGCGTCGGCAGCTTCGATAGCTCCGACCAAACCCTTGGTTTCCACCATTCCCAATGCTTCCTGTTGCATACAAAACCTCCAGTTTGCCGTTTCGGCGCTGTTGCATTATACCCGTCAGGCGCGCACGCTACCCGCCGTCAGGAGGACACTCCGGTTTTCAGGATATGAAACCCTGCATTTATAGATATACCGGGCAGAAAGAAAAATCTTGCCGAGCGGCGGGAAATATTTGTCCTATCCGCAAGGGAAGGACAAAATATCACCGCCAACGCCCGTGCCGGCCGGCAACCAGGTCAAGCAGCCGCCCGACATCGGCGGGCGAGGCCGCGCGGGGATTGCACGCGGTCGCCGCATCGGCGAGGGCCGCCTTGATTACCTTCTCCCGCTGCTCCTCGAACGCCGCCATGTTCACGCCGGCTTCCCTGAGCGTGGCCGGAATTTTCATCAGCGCGTTGAGCCTGCGGATCTCCCGCGCCAGACCGCGCGCGCCTTCGCGCAGAGTAGCGACTTCAGGCTTGAGGCGGCGGGTGAGCATCGCGTAGCGTTGGGCGGCGGACTCGACCTTTTTCGGCGAAAATCCTTCCTCCAGCCCGGCGTTGAATTCCACCACATGGGGAAGCAACATCGCATTGATCCGGCCGTGGGGAAGATGCATGGCCCCTCCGGCGGCATGCGACAGGCCGTGGCACAAGCCCAGCCCGGCGGTGTTGAACGCTATGCCGGCCATACACGAAGCCGCGTGCATTTTTTTCCGCGCCTCCAGGTCCGCGCCGTCAGCGTAGGCCACGGGCAGCCATACGCAGGCGAGCGCCAGGGCCTTTTCCGCGAAGGCGTCGGAAAAGTCGTCGGCCTTCCTCGCCACATAGGCTTCCAGCCCGTGGGCGATGACGTCCATGCCCGTATCCGCCGTGAGGGGCGGGGGCAGGCTTTGCGTCAGTTCCGGGTCGAGCAGGGCCGCATCGGGAAGCATATCATCGGATATGAGCGGCAGTTTTATTCCGCCTTCAGCCTCGGAAATGATTGCGTATCCCGTCACTTCCGACCCGCTGCCGCTGGTGGTCGGGATGGCGATGAAGGCGATGTTCCCGTTCTGTCCCATGCCGCGCAGGCTGGCGATCACCGCCTTGGCCGCGTCGATGGGGGAACCGCCACCAAAGGCGATAATCGTGCCCGGCCCGAAGGCGGCCATGGCCCTCGTTCCCTTGAGCACCACCTCGACGCTCGGGTCCGGCGTGACGCCGGAAAAGACTTCCACCTCGCACCCGGCGAGATGGCGCAGCAGGCCGGCAAGCATGCCGGAACTGACCATGAAGGCATCGGTGATGACGCCTACCCGCCCCGTGACGGACTTGTCGAGATAGCCCAGCGCGTTTTTGCCGGTGATGATCTGTGGTTTTATGTACAGCCGATGCGTTTCGTGCATGTCGTCAGACTCCGGTTCGGTTATAACAACTGGTTGAAAAGCGCGTCCGCCGGGCGCGGCAGGACGGCCGTGCCCACGAGCAGGCCGCTGGCCCGCGCGCTCTCGCTTCCCGCCGCAATGGCGGATTCCACCGCCCCCACGTTGCCGGTAAGCAGCACATAGCCCTTGCCGCCCAATCCCAGCGCGGCGCGCACGTCCAGGATCCGCACGGCCGCGGCCTTGGCGGCCGCGTCCGCCGCCAGGATGGCGGACGATACGGAAAAAGTTTCGATAACGCCGAGGGCGGCGCGTTCCGTAAGAGACACGCAGCCGCCGAGGGCGGCGATCACGTTTTTATGGATGTTGGGGATCACGAACCCGTCCGCGATACAGGACGGCATGACCCGCCTGCCCGCCAGGACGGAAACTTCCACCGCGGCCACCTCGCCGTGGACGGCGGCCAAAAATTTGCCCGGACAGATGGTTTTGAAGAAAATGCTGGAAACGTCCGCCGCTTTGAGCATGGCGTCCGCCGATTCGATGCCGGCGCTGATGCTGGTGAACTCAAGCATACCTATGGCGGAAAGCTGTTGCACGGTGCACCTCTGTTATTGCTTTGGCGTAAGCTCAGGCTGATCCGCCCGCTCTATGCGGACAGCCCCGTCCAGTATCGCCGCCACTGTGCCGCTCAGGCTCGCATGTACCCGCGCGCCGAGCGATCCCTCCGGAATTTCTCCCACCAGATCTCCTTTCGCCACGCTCTGGCCAGGCGTGACGACGGGCCTTGCCGGGGCGCCGATATGCTGACGCAGGGGAATACTGACCGCGGGCGGCGCCATGTCGCCCAGAAACGGCGTTTCAATGTCCATATAGGGATCAAGGCCGAGGCGGCCGGCAAGACGCCGCGTGGGGATTTTGCGCCATTCACGCCAGAAAGTTTTGTCTTCCCGCACGGCCCTGGAGCCCGCATAAGAAATCCGGGCTTCGCGGAGAGCGCCCTTCACGCGCTGGTTCACCCGCCGGGGAGACATGCCCATGGGGCAGGCATATTGCTCGCATACGCCGCATTCGCTGCACATGACCGCGCTGGCGACGTTTTCGGAGCGCTCGTTACCGGCGGCGAAAGCCCGCATGACAAGATGCGTTTCAAAGGGGTGCCCGATCAGGCCGCGCGGGCAAAGATCCGAACAAGCCCGGCACTGTATGCAGGCGCTCGCCGCCCGGCGCCGCATGACCCGTTCGTCCAGCAGCGCGTTTTTATGGAGAGGGTGTCCGGCAGGCAGCGCAATAAGCCCGCCGGTGGTTTTCGTGACCGTCTCGCGGGAGAGCGCTTCCAGCCCGCTGACGATGCGTCCCATCATGGGGCCGCCGATGATGAAGACCGGGTCCGGCGGCAACGGCCCGCCGCAACGTTCAAGACAGGAAAGGAGCGGGGTGCCGAGGGGAGCGCGGAGCAGACCGGGGTTGGCGACTTCTCCGGCGACGGTGAGGATTTTGTCCGTGAACGCTTTGCCCTCCAGCGCCGCGCTGACGCGGGCAAGCGTCCCCACGTTGGCGACAATCGCCCCCGCGCGCAGGGGGATATCGAGCGGCGGAACGCTTCTGCCGGTCACTTCACGCAGGAGAATCTGTTCGTCCCCGGCCGGGTAGAAATCGTCCAGCAGGAAAACGTCCACGCCGAAGGCGGCCAACTCCTCCCGCAGGCGGGAAGCGACGCCCATGTGCTTCTTTTTCAATCCGAGAACGAGGCGGGAGGCCCCGGCGGCATCGCCCAGGGCGCGCATGGCGCGACCGATGGCCGCGCCTTCGTGACACAGGATATGCAGGTCCGTATGGAGCAGCGGCTCGCATTCGCAGCCGTTGGCAATGACGGTATCGACCGAGGCGTCGTACTTCACGTGCGCGGGAAATCCCGCTCCGCCTTCGCCGACGATGCCGGCGGACCTGACGGTATCGATAAAGTTCTGTTTATCCATTGCTCGATTGCTCGCCCGCTTTTCTTGAATACGAACAATGCAACCATAACCGGACATTTTTGCCGGGAACAACGTGAGATATTTGTCTTTAAGTAGGAAAAACTTGACTTTTCGCCTGAGGAACGCTTTTCCGGGGCGGGGAGAATATCTTGATCAATTATCCTTTTTCAGGCGGCGATGCAGGGCAAAGCGGGATATTTTCAAATAATCCGCTGCCTTGCTTTTGTTGCCGTTAAATTTTTCCATGGCCTTGGCAATCACGGCGTCGTACAGGGCTTCCAGGTCCAGGGTTTCGTCCGGCAACTCCAGGTTGGCGGCTTCCACCCGGCCCGGGCCGGACAGTGGCAGGTTGTCGGCGGCGCGCCGCCCCCCGGTCCGGCGCCGGTCCGCCCCGCCCGCGAAGCCGTCCTGGCCGGGAAGCGCCCGGATGAAGGAAAGATGCTCCGGCCGCAGCATGTCGTCATCGTTCAAAAGCACGGCCCGTTCAATGGCGTTGCGCAACTCGCGCACGTTGCCCAGCCAGGGGTAGGAGCGCAGGAGGGCCAGGGTTTCCGCCGCCAGCGACTTGAAGCGTTTTTTCTTGAGCCGGGCTTCGCGCCGCAGGAAAAACAGGGCTAGAGCCTCAATTTCCTCGCGCCGCTCGCGCAGGGGCGGGATGATCAGGTGCCCGACGCTCAGGCGATGGAACAGGTCGCGCCGGAAATGCCCGGTTTCCACCATGGCCTCCAGCTCCCGGTTGCCGGCGCAGACGATGCGGGCGTTGAAGCGCCGCTCGCGCTTGCCGCCCAGGCGGTAAAAACTGCGGTCTTCCAGCACGCGCAGAAGCTTGGGCTGCATGTCCCAGGGCATTTCGGAAATTTCGTCCAAAAACAGGGTGCCGGAGCCGGCCATTTCCAGCTTGCCGGGCGAGCCCTCGGCCCGGCTGCCGGTAAAGGCGCCGGGCTCGTGCCCGAACAGCTCGCTGCCAAACAGCTCGTGCGGGATGGCCGAGCAGTTCAGGGCCACGAAGGGCGTTTCCACATGCGGGGCCTTGCCGCCGGCGGCCGCGCGGGCCGGGGAAAGCCCGAAATGAATCAGCCGGGCTATAATTTCCTTGCCCGTGCCGGTCTCGCCCTCAATCAGCACCGGGGCGGACGGGTTGGCGTGGAAAATCAGGGCCTGGTCCATGAGCGAGCGCATCAGGGACGACTCCACCACCACCTCGCCCACGCCGAACACTTCGCGCAACTGCTCGCGGGCGGCGCTCAAGCTGTCCTGCAGTTCACGGGTGGTTTCCTCGGCCCGGGTCAGGCTGGCCTTGAGGGTGACGTTCTCGCGCAACAGGCGCTGGTGCTCGACCGAGCGCTCGACCACGCGGGAGAGCTCCGAGGCGCTGATGGGCTTGTTCAGGTAGTCGTAGGCCCCGCCGCGCAGGGCCCGCACGGCGCTTTCAATGTCGGCGTAGCCGGTGATCAGCAGGATGTCGCTCTCCACCGGCGCGTGCTCGTCCGGCCGGTTTTTCAGGCGCTCCAGCAGCTCCAGCCCGTCCAGGCCGGGCATGCGGATGTCGCTGATGATCAGCGGGTAGTCGCCGCCGCGCGCTTCGTCCAGGGCCAGGAAAGGGTCTTCGGTGGCCACGGTTTCGTGCCCCAGGTCGCGCAGGAGCATGCACAGGCTGTGCAGGCTGTCCGTGTTGTCGTCAATAACCAGAATCCGCATTTATTCTTTACCGCCGAAAGTCTTCAACGTGATGCTGAAAGCCGCGCCGCCCAGCTCGGGATGCCGGGGGACAACCTGGATGTCGCCTTCCCAGGCGCGCAAGAAGGCGTGCACGATGCTCAGGCCGAGCCCCATGCCGCCGCTGGGCCCCTTGGTCGTGAAAAACGGGTCGAAAATACGCCGCTCCATCCCGGGAGCGACGCCGGGGCCGGTGTCGGCCACCTCCACCAGCACCCGGCCTTTTCCCCGGCTCAGGCTGAGGCGGATCAGCCTTTCCCGGTCCAGGTGGCCGCCTTCGGCCGAGGCCAGGGCCTGGGCGGCGTTGGCGATGAGGTTGGTAAACACCTGGGCCAGTTGCACGCCCACGGCCCTTACCGCCGGCAAACGCTGCGGGCGGCGCAGGATCAACTTTATTCCGTCCGCCCGCAACCTGGGTTGCAGGTCACGCACCGCCGCCAAAAGCGCGGCCGACGCGTCCACTTCCTCCAGAGCGCTGGCGGCCTGGGCGGCTGTGGCCCGCATGTGCTGCGTGATCTCGCTGATTTTTTTGGCCTGATCAAGGATCAGGCCGATACGCTCGCGAATGACCGCAGGCGGCGGCAGCTCGTCCTTTTCCAAAAGCATTTGCAGGCTGCCGGCGTACAGGTTCAGGGCCGAAAGCGGCTGGTTGATCTCGTGGGCGATGCCGCCGGCCAGGGTGCTCATGGCTTCCAGCCGGCTGGCCTGGGTCAGTTTCCGCTCCAGCACCTGCTTTTGGCTGAGGTTGTGCAAAGGCTGCTCGTCCGCTTCGCCCGGGGCCGGATTGTTTTTCAGATCGCCGTCCATATGTGCAAAATCGCACATTTCTTGAAAAAAGCAAGCGCAAAAACCACCGCCCCGGTCCTCAAGGGCAATCGGGGCGATGCTGGCCCGAGTTCGGGTCCGGTAATTGTCTATGGGGCCAAGGTGTTTCCCTAGCTAGCTGACTCGGTGTTGTCGGAAGCTTCCGGGCGTACCGTCAGCACCGGGATGCCGGAAGTTTTGACCACTTTTTCGGCCACCGAGCCGAACAGGATGCGGTCAAGCCCCACCCGGCCGTGCGTGCCCATCACGATGAGATCGGCCCCGTAATCCTTGGCCTGCTCGATAATCTCCTCAGCGGCGTAGCCGCTGACCACCCGGCCCTGGGACTTGATCCCCTTGAATTTTTCCTTGACGAAATCTTCCATGGATTCTTCCGCTCCGTGCACCACTTCGCCGACAAAGTTCTCAATGGAGCTTGCCGGCACATGAAAGCCGACATACTGGCTCAGGGAAGGGGCGATATAAACGGCCATAACTTCCGCGTCCAGCTTCCTGGCCAGGTACACGGCATAATCCGCCACGGTGGAGCTTAAGGCCGACAGGTCGATGGCCACCAGGATTTTATTGATATCAGGCACAGCAACCTCTCCTTGTTAAAAAATTGGTAGTGCAATAATATGCCGTTGCAAGAGCAGCCAATTTTTGCTTGCCTGACAAGGATTTTTTTCAAATCCCGCCGCCGGGCAACCGCCAAACCGAAGGCGCTCTTATGGCTTATACAGAATATAGACTTTTTGGAAATTCTATGCAAGCTTGACCATGGATCCGCGCCCCGATTTTTGAAAATATGGATTCACGGCGCGGCGGCGCGGGCAGTATTTTCCCCGCCGGGCAGAAACTGCCCGGCAAAAAGAGTACGAAGCCCGGGCGGTTTAAAATTTAATCAAAACAAGGCAGCAGGTTATAAAACTCTAAACTTTGGCAAACATCTTGCTTAAGGCCAAACAGAGTTAACCTTAACCTGGGGGCACCATGAAAGTACAAAACGACGCCATCCGAGCCCTGCTTGCGCAGGACGAGGCCCACAGGAAAACCCAAACCGGGATTGCGGGACCGGGCGGCGCGGGCGGGTTTGACGCCCTCCTGTCCGGACAGATGCAGCCGGCCGGGGCCGGCGGAGCGGCGGCAAACACCCTGCCGGGCCAGGGCATAACGGCCCCGGCCGAACAGTCCGCGACCGCCCTGGCTCTGCTCATGCGGTCATCCGACCTGCTGGACCGGACCCGGAACGCCACCGGCCAGGAAGAAGCAGCGGACCTGGAGGCGCAGGCCGCCTCCCGCATCGACGGCCTGCTCGGACAGTGGGAGAGCTATGCGGCCGCCCTTGACGGCGGCGCCGACCTGCGCTCCGTCTACGGCCTGCTCCAGGACATGACCAACGGCGTGAAGGACTTGAAAGCCTCCCTGCCCGGCTTCCTGGAAAGCGATTCCGCTTTGGGGGCTCTGGTCAACGAACTTGATGTGCTTTCCACCACGGAAAACATCAAATTCAACCGGGGCGATTACCTGTAGGCAACTTCAGAAAGGCGGGGCAGTCCCGCCGGAAGCCAAAAAGGCGCCGAGGTTCGGCGCCTTTTTGGCTTTTCGACGTAATTTTTCGCGCTTGCCTTGAACAGAGAAGCAAGCTAGTTTTCTAAAGATAAACTGGCGTCTACTCTCCAAACGGGGATAACTTCATGAAACGAAACATCACCCTTTCCGCCCTCTTGCTGGCCTGCGCCCTTTGCCTGGCCGCCTGCGACTTCAAGCTGCCCATTATCGGCCCCAAGACCGAACAGCCCCAGACCGAGCTTTTGCGCAACCCCACCCTGGACGGCGTTTACCATTATTACAACCAGGGCTACCTTCCCCAGGCGGCCGAAGTGGCCCGGGCCTACCTGCTGCACGGCACGCCAAGCCTGAGCGACCAGGCGGCCTGCTACCGGATTATCGCCTTGGCCGCCAACGCGCAGAACAAACCCCGGGAAGCCCTGGGCGCCCTGGAAAGCTGGCGCGGGCTGCAACCCCGGGTCGCCGCCGGCGAAGACTGGCTGGAAATATGGACGGGCACCCTGGCCGCCCTGCCTTACAACGAAGCCGCCGGCATCGCCTCCCGGGCCGCCGGCGACGACTTGAGCCCTTGGCAGCTCCAACTGGAAGGCCGGATGTTCATTCTGGAAAGCCGCCTGCGCGCCGGCCTGCTGGACGGCCTGACCCTCGAACTGGAACACGCCTACAAGGCCACGCCGGACATCAACGCCCGCAAAAACCTGGAAGGGCGGCTGTTCACCCAGTTACACCGCTCCGGCCAGAGCCTGGTTCAGAGCTTGGCCGCCTCGGTCAACGAGACCAACGAAGGCTACTACCCTTACGCCCTTTACCGCTTGGAAGAAGCCCGCCGCCTGTACCTGGACGCCCGCACTCAGGAACTGGCCCTGGAAATGGTCTCCTTCCTCAAGGACAGCTGGGCTCTGGCCGACCGCTCGCTGCTCCAGACCTGGAACGACCCGGACCTGGGCTCGCTCCCGGTCCTGCCCTCCCACGCCTCCGGCCTGGCCCTTGCGCTGCCCATGAGCGGCCAGTACGGCAACCTTTCCGACAAAATCGTGCAGGGCGCGGAACTGGCCTGCAAAGGCTTTGCCAGAAACGGGCATGACGTCCGCCTTTACGTCATTGACACCGACAAGCCCGACTGGCTGAACGAACTGGGCAAACTCCCGGAAAAAGTGCAGATCGTGGGCGGACCGTTGCGTTTTTCAGACTATACCGCCATCAAGACCAGCGGCGAAATTTCCAAACGCAAGTTCTTTGCCTTCCTGCGCACCCTGGATTCGTCCGAAGCCCCCGGCCGATCCTCAGAAGGCGGGCTCTTCTCCACCGGAACATCCGGCTCGGACGAGGGTCGGCTGGCCTGGCGCTTTTTCAGTTCCGACGAAGATCAGGTCTCGGCGGTAATCCGCTTTGCCCACAACCTGGGTGTGGAAAACTTCGCCGCCCTGGTGCCGGACGAAAGCTACGGCCTGCGCATGCTCAGCGTCTACCGCAAGGCGCTGCCGGAAAACGGCTGGCGCTTCGTCACTTCTTCCACCTATCCGGCAAACCGGCACCAGGAATGGAATAAGCTGGTCGCCGCCTTCCTGAACACCACCAAGCAACATAACACGCCGCCGGACACTCCCTACCAGGCGCTGTTCCTGCCGGACAGTTGGCAGAACGCTTCCATCATGACGCCGCATTTCCTTTATTACCGCGAAAGCCGGGTGCTGTTCATGGGCACCATGCTTTGGGAGCAGGGCCTCAGCATGCAAAAACGGGCCGACTGGCGCAATTACCGCCGGATTATTTTTCCCGGCGCCTGGGATCCGAACACGGTGGCTCCTTCCGGCATGATCCTGCGCACGGCCATGGCCGCTGACGGCAAGGACGCGCCCGACTTCTGGATGTCGCTCGGCTACGACTTCGTAAGCGCGGCCGCGGCCCTGAACATACCGGAGCGCGCTTCCACCGCCGACGTGAACAAAGCTTTGAGCATGCTGGTGGACATCCCCTGGAGCGGCGCCCCCTTTGCCTGGGACAACAACGGCCTGGCCCGGCAGGATCTGTTCGTGTTCACGCCGGACGACGCCGGTTTTACCCTGGCCGACCCGGCCAGGTTCCGGGCTTACATGCGCTCCTCCTGGCCGGCTTTGTTCAAATAGCTGTTTTTTGCCTCCGGCGGCCGGGGGGAGAATAATTTCCCCCCGGCGCCCTCAACAGACCGTTTTTGGATAACTCTTGCGCCGGAACGGGAAAAATATTAGACCCGTCCCTGTTTCGCGTTCCAGCGCCTTAACCCGCATACCGTCCTTGCGCCGCCTTGGCGGCGCGGGCACAAGAGTCTTACATGCCCGAAGAAAAAAATTTCCCTCCCAAGCGTCAGCCTTCGGCCCGGCGCGCCTTTGACGGCCAGACCGCCCAAGCCCGGCGCGGCGACAAGCCCGGCGAGCCGGCCCGCAAACCGCGCCAGAGCTTTGCCGATGAAATTTCCGCCCTGGACGACGAGCTGATTCGCCTCCTGGCCCGCCGGGCCAAACTCCTGAGCCGCATGCGCGGCGGCAGGCACCACGCCGCCACGCCGGCGACCATCAAGAGCGAAAAGCAAATTCGCGCCCACTGGGAAGCCAGGGCCGGGCGCATCAGCCGCGACAGCCTGTTCATCCGCCAGCTTTTCAATCTGGTGCAGGATATTTCCATCCACAGCGAGGACGGGCTGGACCCGGACAAGGCCCCTCTGGGCCTTTACAACCTCTCGCCGCAGCGCAAGCCGGTCAAAGTGGAACTCCCCGGTCCCGGCCTTGCCGAGCAGGCCATGCTCTGGCTGGCCTTGGCCGCCGACCTGGGATGGAACCTGCGCCTGGACGGAGTGCAGCGGACCAAGGGCCTGATGGATTTTTACCGGGCTTTCGGCCAAGCCGGAGCCGGCTTGCAGTGGTCCGGGCCCGAGGCCGAGGCCGACCCGGCCTCGCTCTGGACCGACAGCCTGACCTGCGCGCCAAGCTTGCCGCTCAACCCGGTAAATAAAACCCTGTTCGTCGGCGACGACGAACTGGTGTTTTACCTGCTGCTCTTCCTGGGGCTGGACCGCCCCGGCAAAACCCGCTTTACCGGCGCCCGCGCCCTGAAAAATACCGACCTGACCCCGCTTTACAAAATGCTGCCCGACCTGGGCGCCCGCCTGGCCTTCGCCGTGCCCGGCTCCCGGGGCCTGCCGGCCACGCTGGAGAGCTCCGGCGCGCTGCCCGCCCTGTATGTCATTCCCGAAGACCTGCCTCTGCCCGGCGTCCTGGCCCTGCTGCTGGCCGCCTTCACCTGGCGGCGCCCGCTGGCGCTCAGCCTGGACCGGCTGCCCGGCCACCTGGCGCACAACGCCCTTTCCCTGCTGGAGCCGCTCTTCACCGCCTTCCCCAAAGCTGCGGCCGTACGACGGAGCGAAGTACATTACGAGAGCTGGACGGGCTGGGGCGGCTGGACCGCCGGCGAGACGGCCCCGGCCGACGTGCCGGTGGAAATCAAAATGGCTCTGGACCCGGTGCTGGCCGCCTATACTCTCGCCCTGCCCTTTTTCGCCGGCGGCGAAGTCGTCCTGGCGGGCGCCTGGCCGGAGCTCCCGGCCAGTCCGGCCTGCATCGGCCTGCTGCGCCTAGCCGGGCTGCGGGTGGACCTGGACGGAGGCAAAATCGGCGCTTACCGGGGCGGCAACATCAACCGGGAAGGCGCCCTGGCCTGCCGGGAGCTGCCGGAAGAACTGCACCCCCTGTTCTGGGCCATGAATGCCTTTTTGGCCGTACAGGACAAAAACGGCCTGAGCCTGCCGCAGGCCCCGGAGGGGGCCGACCTGGAACTGGCCGCCGACCTGCTGGCCCAGCTCGGCCTGGAACTTGCGCCCGGCCAGGACGGGCAGCCTTTGCGGCTGATTCCGGCCGCGCCGGACGAAAGCCGGCAAGCCGCCGCCAGAACGCACGGCTGGAACAGCCCCGGCCCCTACTGGACCCTGGCGCTCTCCCTGGGCGCGTTTTTCCGCTCCAACCTGAAGTTGAGCAACCCGGACGGGGTGATTAACCTCTTCCCCGGCTACTGGGGCTTGTATAACGCGCTGCCCGAACCCGGACGCAAGGCCGTCAAGGTGCTCAAGGCGCCCCGGCGGCGGATTGTGACGCAGGTGACGGTTACGCCGCCGGCCTTGTCGGATGAAGAATAGAAGCTTTTCCGGCGGGCCGAAAATACCACACGCTGCCTGTCCAGCCCGCATTTCCGGCAAAGAAGGATAGCGGCAGCTCTTCCTGTGCGCCGGAAAGCTTTTCCTGAACATCCGGCCAACCTCTGATAAATGAACACTGAGATAAACCGTCCCGCGCCTCCCGGGGGCTCCCGCGCCACGGCGCCTGAAGCCCTTTTCTGGGTTCCCATAGCCTTGGCCAGCTGCATCATGATGATCATGCTCGGCACGCGTCAGACCATAGGCCTGTTCGTCCACCCCCTTCTGGACGCCACCACGATGAATATCGCCGAAATGAGCATGGCCATAGCCATAGGCCAGCTTATGTGGGGCGTGTTCCAACCTCTGTTCGGCATCTGGGCGGACAAGCATGGGGCTTTCCCGGTGCTGCTGACGGGCGCGCTGCTGCTTTTCTGCGGCCAGATATGCACCATGTGGGCCACATCGTTTCTTCCCATGACCTTGGCGCAAGGGTTGCTCAGTCCTGCCGGGTCGGCTGCCTTGAGTTTTACCGTTCTGATCGCCGTTGTCGGCAGACGGCTCCCTTCCGAAAAAATGTCCATGGCGGGCGGCATAATCAATGCGGGCGGTTCTCTCGGACAATTCATCTTTTCTCCAATCGTCCAGGGGTTGATCAGCATGCGAGGCTACGCCGGATCGTTGATGTTCCTTGCATTTACCGCGTTGGCCTCCATTGTGCCGTCCTGGTTGCTCAGCCGTCAACGGGCAAAACCCTCCTCTGCCGCGCCCGCGACGCCGCAAAAGCAGCCGGACGCGATCGACCTGAAAACTCAACTGAGAACCGCCTTCCGCGACCCCAGCTATCTTTTGCTCCATACCGGTTTTTTCACCTGCGGGTTCCATGTGGCTTTTCTGACCACCCACCTGCCCGGCGAAATCAGCATGTGCGGACACAGCGACTCCGTTTCCGCCATCAGCCTTTCAATAATCGGATTGTGCAATATCGCCGGAAGCATCATGGCCGGGGTTTTGGGCAAGCGCTTCCGTATGAAATACATTCTGGCTTCCCTCTATGGCTTCAGAGCGATGATAATCGCGGCCTATCTGTTTTCTCCCAAAACGGAATGGACCTTTTACATTTTTGCCGTGACCACCGGCTTTACCTGGCTGGCTACCGTGCCGCCGACAGCGGGCATTGTCGGCAAACTGTACGGTACCCGTTATCTCGCAACCCTATTCGGGCTGACGTTTTTTACGCATCAGGCGGGAGGCTTTCTTGGAGCATGGCTCGGCGGAGTAGCGATACAAGCGTCAGGGAGTCTCCTCTGGGTTTGGTGGGTTGATATTGCTCTGGCTATCGTCGCGGCCGTTGTGAACCTGCCCATACGCGAGAAAAAGCCGGTGTGAAAATTATATTGACATTGAGTATCAATATCAGTTACCTGACATACACTTATTTCGGGCAATAGCGGTTTGGCCGGTATGGGTTTCATGATTTTCAAGTGTTATGTAACTTGCGGAGATCGCAAACCAAAATTCAATAAGCGAAGTGGAAAATGAAAGCGGTAATTGTGGCCGGGCCGCCCAGTTCCGGAAAAACAGCGGTGGTTGTGCATATGACAAGACAACTGCTTGCTGCCGGGGAAAGGACGGCGGCGGTCAAGTTCGATACGCAAAGCTCGGCGTACCCGGATTTGTACAGGGAACGCCTCGGCATACCCGCGCTTGGCGGCATGAGCGGATATCTTTGCCCTGATCACTACTTTATCTCCAACATGGAAGAGGCGCTGGCTTGGGGCAGAAGCATACGGGTACGCTGGCTGTTTATTGAAACTGCCGGACTTTGTCTGCGCTGTGCGCCGCACATTGAAGGCGTCCCGGCCGTGACGGTTGTGGACTGTCTTGGCGGGGTTCAGGCGCCTGCCAAAATGGGGCCGCTGTTGACCCTGGCGGATATCGTGCTTCTGACCAAGGGAGATCTGGTTTCCCAAGCCGAACGCGAAGTTATCGCCTTCGGCGTCAGGTCGGTCAATCCGGCCGCCGCGCAATATCCGGTCAATGGTCTTGTCGGAACCGGCGCCCTAGGCGCCCTTCGCGCGATCCGCGCCCTTGATGATGTGGCGTCGTTTGAAGGAAGAAAGCTGCGACATGACATGCCGGCCGCGATCTGCTCGTACTGTACGGGAGAGCGGAGAATAGGCCGCCGTTTCCAGGCGGGCAGCGTGGAAAAATTGTACGTGCCGGAAGCGGGGGGCAAAGGAGCGAACGGTGGGAGCGCGGCTTGAAATATACGGAGGAACAGACCGGCTCGGCAACAAGGAGCCAGTGGAACAAATCAGTCTCAAGGCCGGGGACAGTCTGGCGGTGGTCGGACCGACCGGCTCGGGAAAAAGCGAGCTGCTTGCGGATATCGAACAACTTGCCGATGGCGATACCCCATCGCGCCGGACCGTCAGACTGTTAATCAACGACTCCGCTCCGGATGCGCGCGTGCGGGCCTCGTCAGTGGTGGCCACATTGTCGCAGCGGACGAATTTCATCATGGATATTACGGTGCAGGGGTTTGTGGACATGCATGCCGCAAGTCTGCAAAAGGCGTCCGGCGCTTGGGCGGGCGAGGTCGTTTCGCTGGCGAATACGCTCTGCGGCGAACCCATGCGTGAAAACAGCCTGTTGCAACGCCTCTCCGGCGGGCAGACCCGCGCGCTCATGATCGCCGATATCGCCCTGATGTCCGATGCGCCGGCTGTCTTGATTGATGAAGTGGAAAACGCCGGCATTGATAAGTATCAGGCGCTTTCCGTTCTCCGCGGACACGGAAAAATAACCGTCATGGCAACGCACGATCCCATGCTGATGCTTTCCAGCCCCTTCCGTTTGGTCATGAGCGAGGGAGGCATGCGTTCCCTGTTGTCCGTAAGTCTGGAAGAAAAAAAATGCCGCGCGACGCTGTCCGCCCTGGACGCAAAATTACTGTATGCCAGAGAGCTGTTGCGCAAGGGCGGCACGGTACAGGAGGGGTATTTCGCATGAGTTGCACGCTGTATCTTAATTTCCCGCCGAACGTGCTGCGCGGGGCGCGCGAAAACATAAGCCGCCGCTATCCGGGGGCGACCGTCCTTGCTCCTGAAGTGCATGAGGAAATGTACGAATTCGCTTCCATGTTCGGGCGGAAAGAAGTTCCTTCGCTGACAGTAACCGCGTACCCGCAGATTCTGCACCATCTGGGGGCATTGTCGCGGGCGGGGCGCATGGCGGTATTGCCATCCGGTCTGCCGCCGCTTCGTAAGGAATTGGCGGCTCTCGACATGGCCCCGCCGCTACGCGAGTTTTGCATCGTCGCGGTGGTGCCCGGCATTATCGGCGTCAGCGCCGGACTGAAATCGGCCATACGCGATTGGGCGGATCTGTGCTCGCCGGATTTCCCCGGCTTGGTCGGCTGCCCGCCGAAAAACACCCCGCTCCCTTACTTGGCCGCGAATATTTTACGCCGGGTCGTCGGAGAGCGAGCGGAAAACCTGCTGGCCCGCCTTGATACCGCAAGCAACCCCATCGACATCAACAAGCGCTTGGCCCGAAACGAACTGAGCGCGGCATTATTAATCCCCGCCTTTACCCGCACCTTTCGCGGCGGCGACGGAAAAATGGTTTGGCCGGCAAGCGGCGCACTGGCTATCCCAATGCTCGCCTGCCTGTCGGCGTCCGCTCCGCCGGAAGCTTCGGAAGTGCTCGCGTATATTCTGTCGGAAGAATTCCAACAGGCCATTTCCCATGACGGGCTGCTTGTTCCGGTTCGTGAAAGCGTGCCCGGGTTTGAAGAGTTGGAGGCGAACCAGTGGAATATGCACTGGGCCGGCTGGGATTGCCTTGAGGAAGTCGGAACGGAAATGCTTAATTCACCGCCGCCGAAAGCGGCGTAATCCGTCTTTATTCCATATAGGGCCGGGTAACCCCCGGCATCATTTCCTCAAACTGGGTGTAAGCCGGAACATAAACCAGGGGCACGGTCCCAATCTGCCCGTTACGGTGCTTGCCGAGAATAATCTCGGCGGCGTCGCGTTCCGGCTGCGCCTCTTCCTTGCGATAGACCGAGTCACGGTAAATGAACATGATCACGTCCGCATCCTGTTCGATAGCGCCGGATTCGCGCAAATCCGAAAGGATCGGCCGCTTGTCGCTGCGTTCTTCCAGCTTGCGGTTGAGCTGGGCCAGGGCGATGATCGGGATGTCCAGCTCTTTGGCCAGGGCTTTCAAGCCGCGCGAAATTTCCGAAATTTCCAGTTCGCGCGAGTCGGTGCGGTGCGAAGCCCGCATCAGTTGCAGGTAGTCGATGACGATGAGCTCGATTTTTTCCTTGCGCTTCAGCCGCCTGGCCCTGGAGCGCAGGTCGGTGATGGACAGGGCCGGGGTGTCGTCGATGAAAATTTTGGCGGTGGTCAGGGCGTCGGCCGCCACTTGCAGGTTGGCCCAATCCTCCTCGGTCAGAAAATTGCGGCGCAACTTGGAGAGATTCACCCGCCCCCGGGCGCAGAGCAGGCGCTGGATAAGCTGCTCGGTGCTCATTTCCAGCGAAAAAACCGCCACCGGCGCTCCGGGGTGTTCGCTGCCGCCCTCGGCGGCGCGCAGGGCCAGGTTCATGGCAAAGGCGGTCTTGCCCATGGCCGGGCGGGCGGCCAGGATGATCAGGTCGGAGCGCTGGAAGCCGCCGGTAATGGCGTTCAGGCTCTTGTAGCCGGTGTTGACGCCGGTAAGGCCGTCGCGCTGTTTGAAGCGCTCGCCCAACTGGTCGAACAGCCGGGCCGTGGCCGAGGCGCTGCTTTCGTAAGTGTTTTCGGAGCGGCGCTCCGAAACTTTCATGATGCTGGCTTCAGATTCGTCCAAAAGGGCCTTAGTTTCCAGCCCCGGCTCGAAGCAGCGGCTGATCACCCCGGAGCAGGCGCTGATCAGCCCGCGCAACTGGGCCTTGTCGCGCACGATTTCGGCGTAGTAGTCGGCCCGGGCCGAGCTGATTACGGACTGGGCCAGGGTGGCGATGTATTCGGAACCGCCGGCTTCTTCCAGGAGGGCGTTGTCTTTCAGGTAGGCCCGGAGGGAAATCATGTTCACGGGCGCGCCCTGGTTCATCAGGGTAAGGCAGGCCGCGAAAATGAGGCGGTGGGCGGGCAGGTAGAAATCTTCGGCCTGGATGGCGCTCTGCACGTCGTCCAGCACTTCGGGGGTAAGCAAAACGCCGCCCAGGACCGCCTGTTCGGCGTCCACACTATGGGGCGGCACATTGCGTACGAGATCGGCTTCAGCCTGTTCTTTGAGAAGCGCGGACGGATCCGCCTCGGTCAGAGGGGTTCCGTCCGCGCCGGTAAAGGCGTTATTCTGCGGCCGTTTGGGCAGCCGGCTCCACGTTTTGCGGGGCGTCCGCTGCGGCGCTGGGTGGTTCTGCGGTTCTTGCATTTTCTTCGTGAATCCTTTCTTCAGGCACCACCTTCACCTTGAGGGTGGCGTTCACACCGGCGTGCAGGCGCACGCGCACCTCAAACTCGCCCAGGGTTCTGATGGGAGAATCCAGAAGAATGCGGTGCCGGTCAACCTCGATTCCCTTTTCGGCGAGGTAGTCGGCAATCATGATCGAAGTGACGGAGCCGTAGAGCTTGTCGTTTTCGCCGACGCGCATGGCAATGGTGACGCTGGCGGATTCAATGAGGCCAGCCAGATCGCCGGCGGCGGCGCGCATGGCGTCCATTTTGGCCTGGAGTTTTTTGCGCTCCAGTTCGAACACCTTGATGTTGGCCGGGCTGGCCAGCATGGCCAGGCCCTGCGGCAGCAGGAAGTTGCGGCCGTAGCCGGCCTTCACGCTGACCAGGTCGCCGAGGCGGCCCAGGTTTTCCACGTCTGCTCTGAGTATTACTTTCATGCCTGCCATCACAGTCTCCTAAAGAACGCTCTTTTTCAGCACTTCGGTGGAGTGCGTGGCGGTATAGATCATCAGGCCCATCTGGCGGGCGCGCTTGATTTCCACGGTCAGTTGGCGCTGATGGTAAGCGCAGGTGCCGGTGATGCGGCGGGCGACAAGTTTGCCGCGCTCGGTCACGAACTCGCGCAGAATGTCAACGCGCTTGTAGTTCAGCGGGGTTTCCTTGTCGGCGCAGAAGCGGCAGAACTTGCGGCGGGGAGCGAATTTTTTCTTGTTGTTATACATTTTCAGCCTCCACTTCTTTTTCCAGCTGCACGGTCATGAAGCGGAAAATGCCTTCAGTAATGCGGATATTGCGCTCCAGTTCGGCCACGAGCTGGCCGGGGGCCAGGTATTCCAGGCGAACGTAATAGCCGCGGGTCTGTTTTTTGATGGGATAGGCGAGGTCACGCATACCCCAGTGGTCGGCAACTTCGAGCTTGCCGCCCTCGCGCTCGATAACCCCGGTCAGGGCGCCCAGCACGCTTTCGCGCTGTTCGCCGGAAAATTCGGGGCTGAGGAGCAGCATGGTTTCAAACTTTCTCATCTGCGTCTCCTTGTGGACATTTGGCCCGCTCCTTACGTGGAACGAGCAAGGTTGAACCTGGGTATATATCCGGGGCGGGCGGCCACGTCAAGGAACAAATAACGACATTGTTTTTTCTTTTCCTGCCTAAAGAGTTGTGAATTCCGGCCGAATAGAAGACTGAACGGGAGTAAGTATCGGCATGTCCATCAATTTCTTCGGCATGAACGCTCTGGGCGGCAAAAACTACGGCGAGGTCTGGAAACCCAAGACCCGGCGCCTGATGGTCGGCCGTGACGTCGCTCCCATAACAGCCACGGAAATGGAAGGCAAAGCCGACCGGGCCGTTACCCTCGGCAAAGGCGACGACGTGGCTTTCATGTCCGGCAAAATTTTCAATTTCGCCAAAAACCTGACCCAGAGCGGCATGAGCGTGCGCGGCTTCCGCTCCTACGAGACCGCCGGCGCCTTGAACGGTATGGACAAGGGCGCCATGAGCGGTTTGAGCGGCGCCGTTCTGCACGACAGCGACAAGTACCGTATTGTGCTGGACCGGAGCGACGGAGGGTTTAGGCTTGCTGCCTACGAAAAATTTACCGATGAGGCAGGCCAGGAGCAGCTTCGGAAGCTGGCGAAGGCCGATTTCACGGACGACGCCAAAATAAGCTGGGAAAATGGGGCGCCGAAAATTCTGAGCGGCGCGGCCGCCCGGAACGGCGACACCCTCGCCGCCAGCGGCAAGGATGAAATACTCATCCGCACGAGCGCCTCCAAGGTAAAAGCCGGCGAAAACACCACTGTCTATAATTTTTCAGACAGTGGCGGCGAGTTTTCCGGCGGCAACAACGTCACCTACCTGGGCGCCTATACGCAGAGCGTTTTCAAGGAAGGCGCGGGCAAAAGCGTTTACGCCGGCTACTTTCAAAAGAGCAAGTTCAGCGGCAACGACAACAGCCTGGGCCGTTTCAGCGGCGTATTTGAAAACAGCGAAATCGAAGCCGGCGCCAACGACGACATTTTCTCCGGTTATTTTTCCGCCTCCAAAATCAACGGCGGAAACGGAGAAAACGCTTTCAGCGGCCTGTTCATCAACCAGAGCGCCGTTAGCGGCGGCGACGACAACGACGCCTTCAACGGCCGCTTTATCGCCAGCGACCTCTTTGGCGGCAAGGGTGACGATGCTTTCGGAAAACACATCGACCTGAACAATTTGAGCTACATCCTCCCGGAAAACGACTCGGCCTATTACGGCCTGGCGCCGGACTTCATCAAGGCCAACCTTGAGGCCGGAGAAGGCGACGACAAGTTTGAAGGCGTGGCCTGGGAAAGCCGGATCCATATGGGCGACGGCCATGACCGGGCCATGGGCCTGTTCACCGCCTCCACCCTGGACGGAGGCGAAGGCGACAACAACCTGAGCGCCATGTACAGCATGGCCAGCCTCTTCAAGGCCGGCGGCGGCAATGACGTGATCAGCCTGGCTTCGTCCGTGGCCAGCCTGATCAACCCCGGCGAGGGCGAAGATCAGGTGAGCCTGGGCCGCAACCAAGGCAAGGCCGGCGACGGCGGCCTGGGCGGTGACCACCTGATGCCGGTCACGCGCTGGCTTACCCCGGAAGAAGCGCGTCATGACGAGCGCGGCCTGGCCTTCGGCGAGCTGCGCGCCAACTTGGTAGACGCCTCCAGGGGAAAAAACCGGGTAACCATCCATAACGGCGAAGGCACGAACAAGGTTGAGACCGGCGACATTTTTGCGGCCCAGGAGTCCGGGAAGGCGGAAGAAGCCAGCGCCGGGGAAAAAGCCGGGGCAAGCGAAAAGCGCAAGGCAATCGGCCGCTATGCCGTCCAGTCCGGTGACGCCCCCCTGCGGGAAGGCGGCCTTGCCGCCGTTGTAAAAACCGGCGCCGGCGGCAACCTGAGCTTTCGCGGCCTGGATCGCGGCCCGGGATATGAACGCCTTATCGACGAGACTCCGGTTTCCAACCTGCTGCGCAAAGCTTCCGCTGCCTATTCCTGGACGGTCAGGCTGGGTTGATCCAATTCCACAGGCGGTAAAAAATTGCCAAAACTCCGGTTGACAGACTGAATTTCCGGCATTATTCATTCTGGTTCATATCAAGCAGCGGCCGCGCGGCCGCAAGGAGTCGGCATGGCCCGCATTACCGTTGAAGACTGTCAGAAACGTGTTGATAACCGCTTTTTACTGGTGCAGATGGCCATCAAGCGCATCCACCAGTACCGCCAGGGCTACGAGCCGCTGGTGGATTCCAAAAACAAGGAAGTGGTCACCGCTCTGCGCGAAATCGCGGCCGGCAAGGTGCTGCCCGAAGATCTCACTTACTACGTTCCCATTGAAGAAGGCAGCGTGGAACTTTCGGATAACGATTAAATTTTATTTCCCCCCATGTCTCAACGTTGCTACTACGAAGTGCTCGGCGTGGAAAAAACCGCCGACGGCGAAACCATCAAGCGGTCTTTCCGCAAGATGGCTCTCAAGTATCACCCCGACCGCAACCCGGACGATCCCGACGCGGCCGAAAAATTCAAGGAATGCGCCGAGGCGTATGAAGTGCTGCACGACGCGGAAAAGCGCCAGCGCTATGACCGTTACGGCCATGCCGGGGTAAACGGCAACGGCCAGCACTTCAGTTCCAACTCCGACATTTTCTCGCATTTCAGCGATATTTTCGGCGACCTGTTTGGGTTTTCCGGCATGGGCGGCATGGGCGGCGGCCGTAACCGGCCACGGGCCGGGGCCGACCTGCGCTACAATCTGGAAATAACTTTCCTGCAAGCCGCCAAGGGCGCCGAAGTCAAAATCAAGATCCCGCGCCAAGTGCTCTGCCCCGAGTGCGAAGGCAGCGGCGCCGCGCCGGGCGCCAGCCCCGCCGCCTGCCCGGACTGCCGGGGCACCGGCCAGGTAGTGCGCAGCCAGGGCTTTTTCCAGTTGCAGATGCCCTGCCCGCGCTGCCACGGCCAGGGCCGCGTCATCACCAACCCCTGTCCGCGCTGCCGGGGTGCGGGCGAAGTGGAGCAGGTGCGTGAATTGGCCGTGAACATCCCGGCCGGGGTGGATAGCGGCAATCGCCTGCGCCTGCGCGGCGAGGGCGAAATGGGCCTGAACGGCGGCCCCCCCGGCGACCTGTTCGTGGTGCTGCAGGTGCAGGCCGACAAAAATTTCGAACGCCGCGGGCAGGATCTCATCCTGCACCGGGAAATCACTTTCGTGCAGGCCGCCCTGGGCGCCCGCCTGGAGCTGCCCACCCTGGACGAGCCGGTGAGCTTTGAAGTGCCCAAGGGCACCCAGAGCGGCCAAGTGTTCCGCATCAGCGGCGCCGGGCTCCCCTACCCCGGCCGGGGCCGCAAAGGCGACCTCCTGGTGGAGCTTGGCGTGCTCACGCCCACCGGCCTCAATGCCGAGCAGGAAAAACTGCTGCGCGAGTTCGAACGCCTGGAAAACAAAAAACCCCTGAACAAGGCCAAGAAAGTCATCAAGAAGATGGGCTCGGCCATGTGGCTGTAACGCCGTCCAAAGCCCCCTCCATCCCGGGCTGCCGCTCGGCGGGCCGTTCTTACATTGGCCGCCGGATCCTTGTGCCGAACCTGGAATTACCGGGAATCAGGCTTCCAGGCGGCCAGGAAGGCGCGTGTCCGTTCCAGGGCATTGTGGCGCAGATCGAAGTAGTACAGCGGAATGTCGTTCTCATGCAGAACGCCGATGGGAAAGTAGGCGCGGGAGGCCGCCGCGCTGCTGAACGTTTCCCGATCCACCGTTGAGCAGATGATGGTGCCGCGCGAGGGCTCATAGCGGGCGTCCGCCATCTGGCTGACCGCCGTCAGCGTGCCGTCCGGCGCGACGATAACCGACCCCCAAGAGCGGGTCCGGGGAATATGCGCCGTTGTCCGCGTCCACGACAGGGGATTGATGGTCACCGCCCGGGCCGTGGCAAAGGGACTGGGCCCGTCCACCCGCGCCGCTTCGGTATTGTAGGCGATGACCACCCCCGTATCCGAGGAGGAACGGGCGGGTTTGAGCCAGGGATGGGCGGCATAATCCTCCGCGGTCCACACCGCCCCTATGGTATAGGCGGCAACCATCCTGCTGTGGACCTCCGGGTGATCGCGCATGTACGTGAACAAGAGCCCCTGCAGCGCCAGACTGCCCTGACTGTGTCCGAACAGCACAAATGGCCGGCCGGCGTTGTAGTGTCGGATGTAGTAATCAAAGGCGGCGATGATATCGGCGAAAGGGGCGTCCCAATACGGCTGCCGGAGTTTGTCGGGATCGGAAGACAGGAGATAGGCGGCGTCCAACTGCCTGTAGAAGGGCGCGTAAATGTCGCCCACGGGCTCCAGGGCGGAGGCGCGCGTCTTGAGGTAGTACATGGCCCATTGCCGCATTTCCGGATTGCGGATATCCGCGAGCGGCACGCCGCCGCTGTTGCGCCAGGAGGTAGGATAGACAAAGAATACATCCACGGCTCCGGGAGCGGTGGAGGGCGCCGCCGGGCGGGCAAGCCAGTTGTCCGGATCGCCGTAGTCTATAATGGATACGGGCGGCGCCGCTTGCGGGATGAGCTGGGCAAGGGTATCAGTAGGATCCGGACTATTCTGGCAGGCGCACAGCGTCAGGAGCAGCGCCGCTATGGGAATACAAGGGAAACGCATTTCATGCCTCGTTGGTAAGTAAAAACAAGTCTGACCGGTCATTGAAGCCGGCCGGGAAACAGGCGGTTGCGGACGGCAAAGGCGCGGAGGGCTCCAGCCATCCCCAGCCTGTCCAGGCATCGTGCCCGATGGTCGCAAAGCCCCTCTCCCCGTCGCCTCCCAAGCACAGCGGGAGCGCCGCTCCGGGTTGCAGGCGCAAGACGGCTTCATACTCCAGCGGTTCGCGGCAATAATTGCGCACCAGGTCGTGCAGAAGGCCGGTGAGGGGCGCGCCCGGCAAGATCCTCCGCAAGGCGGCTTTATCCAGTTGGGTAAATTCAATGACAATTTTCCCTTCATAACAGGGAACGGCATCGCCCAGCACCGCGTCCTCCCCCAGGGTGCAGGCGGCCTGCCCCAGGCGCAGGCGTTGTTCGGCGGGAACGGGCGCCAGGCGCGGCACATTGCAGTGAATTTGCACATTGTCGTTGCCGACGGCATCGGCCATGATGGTCCGCAACCCGGCCGCAGAACGGACGTTTTGACAAAACAGCCCGGCGTAGCGCAAAAAAGCCGGCTCGTCCGCCAGACGCCCGCACAGTTCGTCATTGCCGAAGCTGGCCAGGGACATGAGCATGTGCATGGCTTTTTTGTCTTTTTCCATCAGCCCCCTTTGCAAGGGAAAAATGATGGAGGACAGCCGGATAAAACGCAAAAAGAAGACCGTATTGAAAATATCCAGAAAATCGCGGGTGACGGAACGATCTTCGGCCTGTTCGTCCAGCAGGCGCTCCGTATAAAAAGTGGGCAGGGGCGAGGACGGCCCGTACAGGCCAAGGAAGGATGCGGTTATTCTGGCCGAGGCGAAGGGGTGGGAATCGTCGCCCGCCAAGGCGGGCTCCATTTCAAAATCCTCCACATCCGTGACGGCGAACCCCAAAGAAAGAGTCGGGCGAAAACGCACTCTTTTCCTGAGAAAATCCTGCCAGCCGCCGAGTTTTTCTTTCTTTGTCCACAGGCGCAACAGGCGGATAAGCTGGTTGAAGGAAAATTTTTGCGGATTGGCCTGCAAATCCCGAATTACCGTGGGATATCGGCTTACATGTGTTTCAGCCATTGGAAGCTGTTCCTGTTGAGCGTGTCGGTCGCCGTAACCCGCACGAAGCTGTTGATCGGTGAATATTCATGCAGAAAAGAAGCGACGACCATGGCGAACAGGTACATGCCGCCCGTATTGATGAAGCAGGATTCGTCCAGAGTCAGCGCAAGGTCCGTTCCCCGGACCGGGCGTCCTTTCCACAGGTAGTCCGCGGGCTTCGCCGTCAGGGAAACGATGGATTCAATCCGTTTTTTGTTGGCCCCGGCATAAAGCGCGTCCATTTTTTCCGGCAGATAGGCCAGGAGCATGGCGCGCAGAGTTTTGACGTCAGTGAGCGGCAGATAGTTCAGGTGCAGGTGCGCGAGCATGGTCCAGGTCATATCCCCTTCGGCCGGCGCGGGAATAAGCCCGGTAGGCGGAATCAGATTTTCAAATTCCGCCAGTGCCGGCGACGAGGACAGCGGCAGGCGCACATCGCCGCTTTTCAGGCGCGCGGGCAGAGCACCATTGCTGTAAAGCACCTCCAGAGAAAGGGTTTCCGGCTCAGGCATGGGGCCGCCTTGCGGATAGCTCAGGTAAAGCCCCATTTCCCTGCCTCCCTGTTCCGTCCTCCGGTAACTGACCTTGTAGGAAGGCGTCAGGTTATCACTGTGGGACAGCAACGGGGGATACTTTTTTTCTCCTGTAAGTCCGATGCGTTTAACCGACTCTATATGGTAAGGGTAGTAGGCGTCGGATCTGGAAGTGTTGGCCCGGACGGGGTAGCTTGTCTGCCGGTGATCCGCCCGGACGGGAATGGTTTCATAAGGGAAAAGATTGACGGCGGGCGTGGCGAACAAGGCGATGTCCCTCGGCGAGAATGTCGGCAGCCCGCCTTGATCCGGCTGTTGCAATTCTATGGTGCAGGAAAAGCTTTCCACTCCCGCTTTGCCCGCGTCCAGGTCCGGCACCGGCAGATCCAGAAAGAAAAATTTTTCCGGGAGAAGGTAATATTCCTGCAACAGACGGTAGCAGGGCAGAGCCGTCGCCGGATAAGGAAAAAGGCTGTCTTCCGGGGCGAATCCCGCGGGTTTGAGGGCTTTGCCGGGCAGGTCGCGCCGGGTTTTCCCGGCCTGAAACACCAGCCGGGTGGCGAAATTGTGCAGAACATACAAGCGGCTGAGCGCTTCGGGGCGCGCACCGCACAAATACAGACGCAGCCGTTTTACCGTGGCCACGGCCGGGGGAAAGGCCAGGGCGAAATCCAGGCGCAGGGCAGCCCGTTTGCCGGGGCGGTCGTCCAGAACGGCGGCGGCCAGACGTAGCGGGGCAAGCTCCACGGAACTGGTGGTGCTGAAAATGCAGGAAACTCCATCCACTTCGGTTGAGGCCACGCGACTGCCCTTGGGAATGATAATGGTTTCCGCCAAGGCCGGTTTGGGGGTAAAGCGCATGATGGTACAACCGGGAATGTCGCGCAGAAGCTGCGGCAGAACCAGTTCCATCAGATTTTCGGCCAGTTGGTCATAACTTTCGTCCAATTGCCGGGCCAACTGTCCGGATATGAAGGCCATGCCCTCCAGCAGGCGCTCCACATCCGGGTCGGAGGCCGGGCCTGAAAGCAGAGGGGCCAGCGCCGGGTGAGCGCGGGAAAATTCGGCGGCAAGAACGCGCAGGTAGGCCAGTTCACGTTGGTAATAGCTGGTATCCATTATGCGTATCCCCGCGTGTCCTCTTCTTCTCTGATACGCACGGACCCCGCCGCGTCCAGAACGGTTTCGAAACGCAACGGGCTGTGCCCGTCCTCGGTCAGAACCTCGCCTTCAAGGAGGAAAACCGCTTCCAGCGGCAGATCTTTTCTGGGGGCGAATTTCACCCGCACGTTGGTCAGGCGGGGTTCATACAGCCTGATGGTGCGCTCCAGTTCCGTCCTGATGTCGTTGATGCTTTCTTCCGTAAAACTGCTGCCCAAATCCGTCAGGTCGGCCAGACCGTAATCCGGGGCAATGGGCACATTGCCCCGGCGCGTGTTGAGCATGGCCGTCAGATGCCTGACCAGCGAACGCTGCGCACGGGCGGGATTGTACGAGTCCAGGTCTTTTTCCCCTTTTTCGGTAGCGTAAATGCGTTCAAGCAGGGTCAAATCGCGCATGGTTTCACCGCCGGCATTCGGAAGCGACAAAGGGCAAGGTGCCCGGCGTGTACTGAACGCTTTTTAAAAGCGCTTCCGCGCCGGAAATTTTATAGCGTAAAATGATATCCGTAACGTCCAGTTTCCGCAACAGCGCCGCCTGCTCCGGAAAATCCGACTGATGGAAGGTTTTCGCGCCATACTGAAAATCGTGCAGGAAGTTGATAAAACCGTCTTCTCCCGTATAGCGCACGTTCAAGGTCGTGGATTTGAAGGCTATGGCAATGTTGGTGTCGCCGCAGGCGCCCCGTTGCCAGTTGAAATGCCCGGTGGCCGGGCTGTTGTAATTGGCCAGTGTCTGCTTTTCTCTGGCGCAGTCCAGGGAAAGCACGACGGCATAAGGCTTTTCCAGAGCGCCGTCATTCACGTCAACCGGCACGGCCTGCATGGTCACGGCGTGTGACTGGGGCATGGGCGTGTATTCCAGCAGGCCCGCGTTCAAAAAGTGCAGAAAATCGTCGGTGAAGGGAATGGGTGTCGCGTCCAGTTTTTCGGGCACGTAGCCTTGCAGGGTGCGATTAAGGAAATAGTGCAGCGTATTGTCGGCAAAATCCCGGGCCAGCCCTCCCTGCTCCGCGAACAGCCCCTGCTGCAATTGGACGGGCGGCAACATGCCCGCTTTGGCCAGAACGTTGCCTTCCCACATGGCCTGAATGTGGCAGGAGGCGCTGTTTACAAGGCGTGCCGAAAAGAAGGCCAACGGCCCGTCGCTCAGGGTGAGAAGCGGAGAATCCTTGGCCAGGGTCGGGTTGAGCTTGTTCTGCAGGGAAAGGAGCGTAGTTTTGGCCAGGGTCAATTTGGCGGTGGCGGCGGATTGATTTTTTTCGTCCGGCATGGCTTCCTGCACGGAAGTGAAGGCAAGATCCTCGGACAGGTTAAAGCTGACGAGCTCACGCAAGGCCGCAAGATGATCCTTGATGCCGCCGGCAAGCAGCGTGGCGCGGGCGTAGCGCGCATGAGCGGCCGGGTCCAGTTGGCTGTCGGCGCTTTCGTACAGTTGCAGGACGCTCTCCTTCACCCTTTGCAGCAGACCGGGCTGGAGGTGTTCCTGGTTGGCGTCCGTCTCCAGGCGCAGGGCCTGGACGAAAACGTCCAGGTCTTCCACCCAGACCGGCGCGGGGTCCAGATAGGGGCGGA
>JAISDX010000014.1 GCA_031264465.1 Deltaproteobacteria bacterium
TCCCTTGAATACCTTATCGGTGAACGCGTCAACCACATACTGTTTCATGTCCGTCTCCTGTTGGGTCTGGGTTGTTGTCCGGTTTACGCGCACTATATTTTATGATATCTAAAAAGCAATAACGTACTTTTTTAATATATAGTATCATAAAAGATACTGTAAGGAGTTCGAGAACGTGCTCAAGGATTCCTATATCTGTTCCCTGGCGTTGTGCATGGACCTTGTCGGCGGCAAGTGGAAACTGGTGATTCTTTGGTATCTTTACCACGGCCCTCTGCGCTTCAGCACCATCCGGCGCATCCTGTCCGGCATTACCCAGAAGATGCTCACCCAGCAGTTGCGCGAACTGGAAAAAGCGGGGCTGGTCAACCGCAAAGTCTACCCGGTGGTGCCGCCCAAGGTGGAATACAGCCTGACCGAACAGGCCCTGGGGCTTTTCCCGGCCCTTGACTCTTTGAGCGAATGGGGGCGTGAATACGCGGTCAGGCACGGCATCAAAAGGAATCCGCCCGAACTGCCGCCGGAAATAGCGGACAGGGCCGGCGGCAGGCTGCATTCTAGTTTTGACAGCGGCGAGCCGGCAGGGTAGTCTTGCGCATCATTCGCCATGAGGTTCAAGTTCACATGCATATCATGCTTACAAACGATGACGGCATCCACGCCGCCGGGCTGCGGGCCATGTACCGCCACCTGCGCGGCGCCGGGCACGAAGTTTCCGTTGTGGCGCCGCTGGATCAGCAGTCGGCCGTGGGGCATTCCGTCACCATGACCCGCCCCCTGCGGGTGCAAAAAATCGTTGAAGCCGATTTTACCGGCCTGGCCGTTTCCGGCACGCCCACGGACTGCGTGAAGCTGGGTGTGACCAGCCTTTTGCCCAGGCAGCCGAATCTCCTGGTTTCCGGCATGAACGCCGGGGCCAACGTCGGGCCGGACGTGCTTTATTCCGGCACCGTGGCCGCCGCCACCGAAGCCGCGGCCATGGGCTTGCCCAGTTGCGCGGTGTCGCACCACTCCTTCCGCCACCTGGACCTGGAGGAATACGCCGCTTTCGCGGTGGAGCAACTGGCGCGCATCCCCTGGCCGGACATGCGCGGCCGCCGGGTCATGAACCTGAACCTGCCCGCCTGCCCGTACCAAGAATGCAAAGGGCTGTGCCTGTGCCCGCAAACCAACGTGCCCTGGCGCGACTGGTACGAAGAGCGCAAGGACCCGCGCGGCGCTTCCTACTGGTGGCTGGATGGAGAAATACCCATGGACCGGGTCGAAAGCGGCACCGACAAGTATCAGTTGGAGCGGGGCTACGCTACCCTGACCCCGCTCAAGTTCGAGTTTACGGATCACGAAGCCCTGCAAAAGCTCGCCCGGGCCCTGCCCGGGATTGAAAGTTTCGCGGCCGCGCGCTGACTCGCTTATTGTTTGACAGAGATGCGGCGGCCCGGCCTTTGGCCAAGGCGGCCGCCGCAATAGTAAATATGCACAATACCATTTGGGAAACACGTTACCGGGAAGACGAAAAACCGCCTGACGACCTGCCGGCGCTGGCCGAGAAACTGGAAATCTCCCCGTTTCTGGCTTCGCTGCTCTGGAAGCGCGGGCTGCGCTCCCTTGAGGACATGAACCTCTTTCTGGACCCGGGCCTGCGCCTGCTGCCGCCGCTCGAGACCTGGCCGGTGCTCGCCGGCCTGGCCGAACGGCTTGGCGGGGGGCTCCTGGCCGGCAAAAAACTGGTGGTCTGGGGCGACTACGATGTGGACGGCATCACTTCGGTAGCCCTGGTGGTGGATTTTCTCCGGCGGCACGGCCTCACGGCGCGGCCGCACATTCCGGACCGCATGGGCGAAGGGTACGGCTTGAACATGCCGGACCTGGAAATGCTGGCGGCCGAGGGCTGCAACCTCCTGCTCACGGTCGATTGCGGCATCTGCGACCTGGCCGAGGTGAAACGGGCCCGCGAGCTGGGCTTTGAAGTGATCGTTTCCGACCATCACCTGCCCGGCCCGGATCTGCCCGAGGCCGACGGCATCTGCGCGGCCACGGTGGAGGGCTGCCCTTCGCCGCACCTGGCCGGAGTGGGCGTGGCCTTTATCCTCATGGCGGCGGTGAACAGCTATCTGGTCAAGCGCGGCCGGGAGCGGGTGGATATCCGCAGCCTGCTGGACCTTGTCGCCCTGGGCACCCTGGCCGACGTCTCCAACCTGGCCGGGCACAATCGCATCCTGGTCAAGAACGGGCTTTTGATCCTGGGCGAAGCCCGCCGCCCGGGCGTGGCCGCCCTGAAGGCCGCCGGCAACCTGGCCCCCAACGCCGCTCTGGGCGCCGGGCAGGTCGTGTTCACGCTGGCGCCGCGCATCAATGCGGCCGGGCGCATGGGCAAGAGCGAAGTGGCCCTGCGCCTGCTCCTGACCGATGACCGCGACGAAGCCGCGGCCTGCGCCGCCGAACTGGAAACCCTCAATGCCGAACGCCGCAGCCAGGAAGACCTGATCCTGCGCGAAGCGCGCGAACAGGCCCTGCGCTTTGTCCAATCCGGGGCCATGGGGCTGGTGCTCTACCAGCCGGACTGGCACATGGGCGTCATCGGCATCGTGGCTTCGCGCATGGTGGAGGAATTTCACCGCCCCACGGTGATTCTCTGCAACAACCACGACCGGATCAAGGGTTCCGGCCGCAGCCTGGACGGTTTCGACCTGCACGCGGCCCTGGGCCGCTGCGAAGACCTCTTCCTGGGCTACGGCGGGCACAAGATGGCGGCCGGCCTGACCATGTGCTACGCCAAGCTCCAGCTTTTCCGCGAACGCTTTGACCGGACGGTGCGCGAAGGTCTGGGCGACTCGCCGCAGCCGCAGCGCATCAAGACCGACGGCGCCCTGAGCGTGCCGGAAACCTTGAACTTCACCCTGCTCAAGGAACTCGAACTCCTGCAGCCCTTCGGCCTGGGCAACCCGGAGCCGGTGTTCGTATCCCCGCCCCTGCGCGTTCGCGACGTGCGCATCCGCCCCTCTCTCTACATTCTGGATCTGGTGGACGACGCAACCGGCCTGAGCCTCAAAGCCAAGATCTGGCGGCCGCGCGCGGAACTGCCGTCCAACAGCCGGGGGCGCAAACTGCGCCTGGCCTATTCACCGCGCATTGACCGCTATAACGGGGCGGCCAATGTGGATATCCGGGTGCGGGACTGGCTGATGGTGGAATGAGTTGCCTTATAAAAATATATGGATATTTTCCGGCCGCTCGGCTAGGTTGCGGGAAAATACGCAAATTTGACCCGGTGTACCAACTTCATAAACATATCAGGCCGTAAGGCCGGGGGAAAGCATGCGGACATTTAAAAAAACATTCCTGGGCGTCCTGCTGGCGCTCACTTTCGCGCTGGGCGGCTGCGGCGACGACCTGAACGTCACCGAAGAGGACGTCATCAAACGCACCAGGGAAGAAATGGCCCTGCTGGCCCCCATGCTGGACTGCCAGGCCGGCGGCATCCGGGCGGATCTCGGCAGGCGCGCCGTGATCATGGAAGACTTGGTCATGCGCATGGCCGCCCTGCCCGACATGGAAATCCGGGTCGCCAAGGCCACCAGCAGCGGCATGGACGTGCCGAGCTACGAAGGCAAACCCGGCGACCGCACCGACATTGAGAGCATCGTCTACCAGGACATCAAATTTTTTCAGGACGACAAAAAAGTGGCGGACCTGGCCGAATACCGCCTTGAGGGCATGAGCCTGGCCTACCGCGACCTGCTCCAGGCCCTGCGCGACAACCAGGGCCTTGCCCCCGAGCAGTTCACCCTCAAGATGGCGCCCTACATGTCCGGCTACACGGCCAAAAAAGTCGCGGCCACGGGGCTGAAAATCAACCGCTACGACATTTGGGCCAGCATCGATAAAATGGAAGCCAGCGACCTGGCGCCCGGCGTTTACGGCCCGGCCGTGATCAGCAACCTGAAAGCCGGCGAAGATGACGACGAGTTCTTTTCCCTGGAAAAATTCGGCTACGCCGCCCTGGTGCTGCCCAAGGCCTGGCAGGACATGGCCGCCAACCCGGACCCCGATCTCTGGATATTCAGTTTCATGGCCATGCTGGAAGACCCGCTCCGCAATCTTTCTCCCCTGGAAGTAAAAGGCTTTTATCTGGAAAACCTCAAGGTTGCTCCAGAAGACCAGCCGGTCAGCCTGGCCAAATTTAACGGCGACCTCGCCATCAAGGACGGCAGCCTCACCCTGACCAGCGACATAAAAGGACTGTCTCTCACCCGGGAGCTGCTGGGGAGCGAACGGGACCTGCGCCTCCTGGCCGAAGCGGCCGGCGGCCAGGACCTCCTGTTTGACGGCGCCTACAGCATGAACATGACGGTGGCGGCCGACGGCGCGCGCACCACCGCGATCCGCTCCGGCCTGACCGACAAAAACCAGGGCAACGCCAGCCTGGATCTGAAGTTCAGCGAACTCAAGCACCCCGATTACGGCTTCTATTCCGACATGCTGCTGCATTCTCTCAACCTGGAGGTGAATGACGGCGGCATCGTGGACGTGCTGCTGGCTTTTTACGCCTCCAGCGAGTTCGGCTATTACGTCGAAGATTACAAATCCGTCCGCGACGAATTCCTCACCGGCCTCAGCTACCTGAACGAGGAAATTCCCCCGTTCATGCAGGACGGCCTGGCCAAGTTCGTGCAACTGGTGCGGAACGGCGGCCAATTCCGCTTTGCCGTGCACCCGGCCGAACCCGTGGACTTGGGCGAGGTTGAAGACATCCTGCTGGAGAACCCGGAATCCCTGGGCTGCGTTTTTGAATACAGCGCTCCCGCCACGCCGAAGAACCGTTGACGGCCCGCGAAATACAAACTTTTACGGCAGCCCCCTGCGGCGGGGCTGCTTTTTGGCTGGTAAAAAACGGCGGCTTGCGCTAAACTGCCTGACATATTAAAAATCACCGGCCCAAAAGCCAGGGGGAATCATGCGGAATAGAAAATCGATACTGAAAGGCGGCCTCGCGCTGCTGGTACTGTTCATGCTCACGCTGGCCGGCTGCGGCAGCGACCTGAACATCAGCGAAGAGGAAGTGGTCAAACGGGCCAGGGAAGAACTCGCCCTGCTCCAGCCGCTCATGACAGTGACCGCCGACAACATCAAGGCCGAACTGGGCGATACCGCCGTTATTTATGAAAACCTGTCCATCACTATGCGCGAACTGCCCGGTTTTGCCATCAAGGTGGACAAGGTGGTCATGAGCGGCATGGATATCCCGAGCTACGAAGGCACGCCCGGCGACCTTACCGATATCAGGAGCATCACTTACAGCGGCGCCAAGATTTTCATGGAAGGCCAGCAGGTGGGAGCGCTTGATTCCTACGTTCTGGAAAAGGTGCGCCTGCCCTACCGCGACCTGGTGCAGGCCATGAAAGCCAACCAGGGCCTGCCGGGTGAGGACTTCGCGCTCAAGATGATGCCCTATTTCACGGGCTACACAGCCGAAGCGGCCACAGCCGGCGGCTTCACCTTCAACTACATGTTCGTCCAGGCCGGCATTGAAAAGATGGAAGCCCGGGACATCAAGCTCGGCTCCTACGGCCCGTCTTCCATAAGTAAAATTCAGGTCAGCGCCATGGGCAGCAAAGTTTTCTCCCTGGACAAACTGGGTTGCGAAGGCATGACCTTCCCGCAGTTCTTCATCGACTTCATGGCCGACCCGGAAAACTACCTGGACAACAACCCGGACATGGAGGACAGGCTCGAAAACGACCCGCTGGCCGCGCTTTCTCCCTTTGAAATCAAAGACTTTTACCTGGATAACCTTTATATCGACGCCGGCGCCCCCCTCACCCTCAAGAAATACACCGGCGACTTCCGCCTGGTGGACGGCGCCGTGACCATCAAGAGCGGCATGCAGGATCTTTCCATCACCCGGGCCCTGCTGGCCCAGAATTACGAACTGCGCCAACTGTCCCAGGCCATCAAGCAGGACCTGCTCCTGAGCGGCGACTGCAATATGCGCATGATCCCGAACGGCGAGCTGTTCGACGTGGACATGCAGACCGGCCTCAAGGAAAACGCCCTGGGCGGCTTCAGCCTGGACATGGGCGTTATCGCTTCCAAAAACGTCCTGTTCGACGATGACGACTACTACTATTACGATAATGAGGAAGAGCGCGGGCCGGCCAAGAAGACCGAACTGCTCAAGCACATGGAAATGTCGGTGGAAGACAACGGCATCATCGACATGATCCTGATCTGCTACAACGCCGTCTCCTACAACCCCGCAGGCCTGGACGGCCTGTATCGGCAACTGTTCGCCAGCCTGGACGAATCCTACGCCCAGGCCGAAACCGAAAAGGAACGCGAAGCCATCGCCCAGACCCGCAAACTCCTGCGGGACGGCGGCAAGCTGACTTTAAGCCTCAAGCCCGCCCAACCCGTCGACATGAATCAGGTCAAGGACATCATAACCGCGAGCCCGGACAGCCTGGGCTACAAACTGGACTACACCCCGCCCGCCGTTCCCAAAGCCAGGCGCTGATCGGTAACAGACAAAAAATGAGCCGGCCGCTCCCAAAAGGGGAACGGCCGGCTTTTTTTACGGGCCACGAATTCGCGCGTCAGGAGGCGAAATAAGGGCTCAACACCTGCCAGACCATGCGCGCGGCCAGGGCCAGCAAAAACACCGCGAATATTTTTTTCAGCACCCCCACCGGCAGGCGGTGCGCCAAGGCGGCGCCCAGCGGCGCAACCAGCATGCTGGCTGCCGAAATACCCAGCCCGGCCGGTAGATAGATATAGCCCAGGCTATATTCCGGCAGCCCGTCCACGTTCCAGCCGGTGTACATGTAGGTTATGGCGCCGGTTAGGGCAACGGGCAGGCCCAGCGTTGCGGCCGTGCCCATGGCTTGCCGTATGGGCACGTTGCACCAGCAGAGAAAGGGGATGGTCATGGCGGCGCCGGCTATGCCCACCAGGCTGGCAAGAAAACCGATGATGCCGCTCACGGCCAGCAGCCCGGCTATCCCAGGCAACGGGCGGCGGCCGTCCGGCCTGGCGTTGCCGCGGGCCATATTCAGGGCCGCGTAGACGAGAAAGCCGGTAAAAAACACTTGCAGGTAAGCGCTTTTCAGTCCGGAGGCGAAACAAGACCCGACAATAACGCCCATGACCAGGCCAGGGCTCAGCGCGCGCGCCAGGGGCCAAAGCACCGCACCGCGCCTGTGCAGGGCCAGGGCGTTGGAAAGGCTGGTAAAAATAATGGTGAAAAAAGACGTCCCGATGGCCAGATGCATGACCTCGTGCTGGATGCCGGCCTGGGTGAGGGTAAAAAATAAAATAGGCACCACCACCATCCCGCCGCCGATGCCCAGCAGGCCGGCCAGCAGCCCGGCGATTACGCCCAGGCCGAGGTACATCAGAATCGAAAAAAGCATAAGCTTACTCCCGGCGATCAGCCTTTCCCTGGAAACAGCTCACCCTTTCCCAGGCCTGCCAGAAGCCGGGGAAGGATTTTTCCACGCAGGCGGGGTTGTCCAGGTTTACCTGGAAACCGGGCAGTTGTTTTCCGGTTCGCGGCGAGCGGGCGGGCAGGCCCAGCAGGCACAGGGCCATGGCGATGCGGTGGTCGTCGTGCGTGTTGAACATTGTCGCGGGATCCGGCAGACGCGGGCCGCTACGCGGCGGGGCGAGGCGCAGCCCGTCGCTCAGCGGGGTTACGGAACAGCCGGCTTTGCGCAGTTCCAGGCCGAGGGCGGCCAGACGGTCGCTCTCCTTGAGGCGCAGGTGGGCGATGTTGCGGACCGTGGTGGCGCCCTTGGCATGGACGGCCATGGCCAGCAGGGTGGGCGCCAGGTCCGGGCAGTTGCCCATATCCAGGTCGAGGCCGCGCAACGGGGCCGGGTAGACGGTTACGGCCGGCGCGTCAATTTCAACGCGCGCGCCCATGTCACGCAAAATATCCACAAAATGGCGGTCTCCCTGGAACGAGGCCGGGTTCAGGCCTTCCACCCGCACCGGGCGGGGTCCGACGGCGCCGGCGGCCAGGAAGTAGGAAGCGGTGCTCCAGTCGCCTTCCACGCTGAGGGCGCGCGCCTGGTAGGCGGCGGGGCCTACCCGGAAGCGGAGCCGCCCCGGGGCCGGGGACAGCTTGTCCAGCCCGACCCGCCAGTCGGCCGTGTTCCAGTGGCGGCCGTCCATAACTTCCATGATGGCGGGCACGCCGAAGGCTTCCAGGCTGTGCAGGGAAAGGCCGAGGTAAGAGAGGGAGATGGGGGCGGAACCGCCCAGCATCAGGGTGAGCCCGGGACGGCCTGATTTGCGGGCCGGCGGCGGAACGAGGGGCGCGGCCAAAAGCAGGCCGGACATGATCTGGCTGGATTTGTCGCAACTGACGGCCAGGCTTTGTTCGGGCAGGAGATCGTAAGAAAGTCCGCCGGCATTGATCATCAGGGGCGGACAGCCCGGTTTGCCGGCGTAGTTTATTTCCGCGCCCAGGCGGCGCAGGGCTTCCACCAGATCACCCACCGGACGTTCGTGCAGGCGCTTTTGGCCGTAAACGAAAAAAGCTCCGCTGCCGGCGGCCAGCACGGCGCTGAGCAGGCGGCAGGAAGTGCCCGATTCACCCATATAACATTCGATGGGGCCGCCGGAGCGGTTCCGGGGCGCGCCGCCAAGGCCGCGAATGATGAGCCGTCCGTATTCCGGGCGATGAATGAAAGCGCCGCAGGCCCCCAGCACTTCCAGGGTGCGGCTGATATCCCGGCTTTCCAGGGCGTTGTCCAGGCAGGACTCGCCAGCGGCCAAGGCGGCGCAGATGATGTAACGGTGCGTCAGCGATTTGCTGCCCGGTACCCTGACCGGCACGGGCTCGTCCAGGTTGGCCACAGCCTTACTCTCCTTCCTGAAGCTGCCTGGATACCGCGAAGATGGCCCGGTAGATATTTTCCAGTTGAGCCTGGCCGAGGGGGCCGCCTTTTTGAGCGGCCAGGCCGCTCAGGCGGGAGAGGATTGCCGCTTCGCGCTCCGGCTGGCGCACCCGGCCGCCGGAACGGCGTTTGAGTTCGCCCACGCGCAGGCTGAGACGCGCCCGGCGCTCAAGCAGCTCCAGCAGGGCGTCATCCAGGGCGTCCAACTGCGCGCGCAATAGTTCGAGGTCGTCTTCCATTTGATTTTGCAATTATTATACAGGATCAGGGGACAGTTTGAAAGGTTCGCGGTCCTCAAGGCGTCCCTTTTCCGCCAGAAAAGCCTCCACCATATCGGCAAAGCTCTCCACGCCCAGCTTCACATTGTCCGGCCAGGCGAAAACCGGGCGCCGGCCGCGGTCGCGGCTCGCTTCGGCCTCGTTGGCCAGGTCCAGCAGGATGTAGGAAAGCTCCTCCGGGTCGCCCGGGTCCTGCACGATATTTTTTTCCGGCAGGAAATACGAGGAGCCGTTGCTGGCCGAACTTAGCACCGGCAGCCCGGCGGCCAGGGCTTCCAGCACCGAGTTGGCGCAGGCGTCGTAAAAGGTGGGCAGGGCGAAAATATCCATGGCCTGGAAAAAGCGCGGCATATCGTCCACCCGGCCCAGAAAATGCACCCGGTCCGCTACTTTCAGGCGGGCCGCCAGCTTGTCGTATTGCGCATGCCCGCGCCCCCCGGCCACGTACAGGCGGAAATTGCCCGGCAAAAGGTTAAGCGACCGGATCAGCGGGCCCGTGCCCTTGAGCAGGAAATTGCTGGTGGCCAGGCCGATGGCCATGGCGCCGTCCGGCACCCGGAAAGAGCGGCGGGCTTCGCGGTTTTCTTCCGCCGAAGGCGGGCGGAAGCTTTGCAGATCCGGCTTGTTGTAGATGACTTGGATATCCTCGGCCTTGAGATGCGGGTGCGCCCTGACGATCAAATCCCGCACGAAATGCGACACCGCCACAATCTTGCAACCGCTCGCATACTGCCGTTCCTCAATTTCCAGGGTCAGGCGATTGGCCGGGTCCAGACGGCGGCGCAGCCGCTTCAGCCAGCGCCGCAGCCCGGGCTGGAAAGCCTGTTCGGAATAGCGCCAGAATTCGCGCAGCGGCGCGCCGCCCACGCGCATGATGTCCTGGTGCAAAGTCTTGCCCAGGCTAATGGCGCAGTCGTAATCGCCACATTCCAGGAGCGCGTCCGCCCGATTGGCGAACACGGTCATCTTGACGCGCTTGTTGGCCTTGGGCCGCCCCACCGCCATAATATTCACGCCGGGGCCGGCTTCAATTTCCTGCCGGGCGCAGATAAAATCCACCTTGTGGCCGCGCCGGGCCAATTCAGCGGCAACACGGCAGCCAAACCGCTCCACCCCGCCATAAGTGGAGTAACGCGGCAACATAACGGCAATACGGTAAGGCTCTTCGGACATCGTGATGCTCTTGCCTCGGCGCGTCATTCCTCGTCAGTCTCGGCGTCCAGGGTTTCGGCCAGGAGGAGCAGCTCTTCCAGGCGGATGTCCACGGCCACCACGCCGGTGATGTTGTCCTTGTCGTCGATCACCACGGTGGAGACGGTGAGAATGAGCTTGTTGGTGAAGAGCGACTGGTAGAGGTCGGTAATGTGCAGGTTGCCGGTCTTCATGGGCTCGGTGAACCATTGGCGCTGCGAGAAGTCGTAGCCCAGGGGCAGTTTGTCGTACTGGGACTTGAACTGCTGCTCGTCGTTAATCCCGAAGCCGCGCAGAATGCCCTTGTTGTCCGTAACCTGGAGGTATTGAATGAAGGGGTAGTCGGCCATCACCTGTTCCATCCAGGGGCAATGGGCTTCGCCCGAAGGGTCGATGGTGCAGTCGCCGGCGATTTTCACCACCAGGTCGGTGGCCAGGGTGCTGGCCAACTGCTTCAGGCGGGCGAAATCGGTAATGAAGTACTGCGGCAGGAAGCGCTTGCCCAAAGCGAGCATTTCCTTGTCCGAGAAGGACGTTACGCGGCCTTTCTCGTAGGCCTGGCACACGCGGTCGTAAATCTGGCCGATGGCCGGGTGGGTTTTGGAGATTTTCTGGTCTTCGGGCAGGTCCAGTTCCTGGTTGACCCAGTAGGCCACGCCGGCCCGGCCGGACTTGTCGGTGATGACCACCGGCGAGGGGCGGTCGAGCAGGAGCTTGGTGTCGAAAATGTTGTAAATCTCGGTGTTCTTGGCCAGCCCGTCCACGTGGATGCCGGCGGAGGTGGCGTTGAAGTAGCGGCCGGCAAAGGGGTAGTTGTCGGGAATGCGGTAGTCCAGCTCTTCGGTGAAGTACCTGGCGATGTCGGTAATCACCTTGGTATTGGCCGCGTCATCGTCGCCGGTCAGGGAAATGTATTCCATAACCAGGGCTTCGATGGGGCTGTTGCCGGTGCGCTCGCCAAAGCCGAGCAGCGTGCCGTTGATGGCGCTGCAGCCGTGCAGCCAGGCGGTCACGCCGTTGACCAGCACTTTGTGGAAGTCGTTATGGCCGTGCCATTCCAGCCACTCGCCGGGCACGCCGGCTTCATTCACAAAGGCGGAAATCAGGCCGGGCACGGAACGGGGAATGGAGGTGCCGGGGTAAGGCACGCCCAGGCCGAGCGTGTCGCACAGGCGAATTTTCACCGGCAGGCCGCTTTCTCTGGAAAGTTCCATGAGCTTGCGGGCAAAGGGAATGCAGAAGCCGTAAATGTCGGCCCTGGTGGTGTCTTCAAAGTGGCAGCGCGGCGAGATGCCCCATTCCAGCGCCTGGCTGACGATGCTGATGTACTGGTCAAAAGCTTTTTTACGGTCCCAGCCCAGCTTGAGGTAAAGGTGGTAGTCGGAAATGCTGGTGAGCATGCCCACTTCGGTAAACTCCATGGACTTGGCCAGCTTGAGGTCTTCCTTGTGGGCGCGGATCCAGCCGGTGATGCGCGGGAATTTGTAACCTTTGGCCCGGCACTGTTCAATGGCCTTGCGGTCCTTGTCGGAATACATGAAAAATTCCGAAGAGCGGATCAGGCCGCTGCGGCCGCCGAGCTCGTGCAGCAGGTCAAAAATTTCCACAATCTGGCGCAGCTTGTAGGGTGGCTTGGCCTGCTGCCCGTCGCGGAACGTGGTGTCGGTAATGAACATATCCTTGGCCGGGCTGGGCGTGACAAACTGGTTGTTGAACGTCACCCGGCCCACCTTGGTATAGGGGAACCAGTCGCGGTAGAGCTCCGGCTCCTCTCGGTTCTGGAGCTGGGGGTTTATGGGACTGTTTTTTTGTTGCAACAGAGGCATGCGGATCTCCTTAATTTACGTACACTGCGGCCGGCGCTGCCAAGCGTTTCAGTCAGGCTTGCCGCCAGTGTTGAATTTTTCGATTATTTCCAATAATTGTCCGGCGTTGGGGCAGCCGGGGTTTAATTGCAGGGCTTGGCGGGCGGCGGTGGCGGCTTCGTCCGCCTTGCCGGTTTCCGCCAGGGACAGGGCCGACTCCGCGAACACCGCTTCCGCCGCCTGGCCGTACACGGCCTCCAGCAGGCTGGGGTAGAGCGGCCCGAAAACCTGGCGCAGCAAGTCTTCGCGTTCGTAGATCAGGCGAGCCAGCGGGCGGTTGGCCGCTTCGCCGGCGAGATAGGCGCAAAAAAACTCGCAGGTCAGGCTCATGAGCTTGCGCACCCGGTTGATGTGGGCCTTGAGCCCGGCCCGGCTCTTTTGCGACAGCAGGAGGAGCCGCTTTTCCGGCGTTTCCCGCCCGGCCTTCCCGTTGTTCACGGCCAGGTTGCCGACCAGGAAGGCCAGCCTGGGGGCGTAATGCTGCAACTGGTAGGCGGCCTCCAGCATTTGCAGGCCTTCGTGAAACAAAAAGCCGATACACCAGCCCAGGCGGCTGCCGGGGGCCAGGGGGGCGCAGCCGCCAAAAAGATGGGCCGCCGCGTCCTTGGTGCGCCAGAGCAGCCCTTTGTTGACCTCGCTGCCCACCACTTCGGAAATTATTGAAAAAGAAAGATTGCCGGAAGCGTCAAAGCGCGCGAACTGCTCTTGCAGGCCGGCCGCGGCCAGACAGAAATCGCGCAGGAGATCGCGTTTGAGACTCTCGTTGCTGTTTTTGTCCTGCTTGGCCGTCATAAGGTCTTGTTCCGTATCCGCTGGTTGCCGCGTTTCGCTGTAATGCGCCGGCCGGGGCCGACCCCGGCAAAGAAATCAGAACAACCAAAATAAACCAGATTCGTTTAATTGTCATGGACTAAGAGCGGACTTACCGCCGGCCCGGAAGGAGCCTGAGGCGGCCAGGGAGCACAAAGGCCATTAATCGGTGTTTCCCTGATAAAGGCAAAGCTGGCGTTGTGCAGGTCGCTCAGGGTGTAGAACTTGCCGTTC
>JAISDX010000150.1 GCA_031264465.1 Deltaproteobacteria bacterium
CGGTTCCAGAAAAGGCTCGGCCAGCTTTCCCCGGTGGCATTCCGCGAAAAGCTGGCCGCTTAATCTAAGCCCGCAGGGGCCTTTTTACCTGTCTACTTGACAGGGGGCAGACCACATTGGGGGTTATTTTTTTGCTATGATCTCTCAACTGCCACGGCTGGCGGCTTAGTGCTTGCCGTGGGCGGGGTAGTGCACGTGCAGGAGGTCGTGCGACTTGCCGTCCTTGAGCACGGTGCCGTACAACTGGTCCATGATCGGGTTGAGCTCGGGGCTGCGGATGCTGCACATGGCGTCGGCATTGTACAGACCCTTTTCACGGGCTTCTTTCTGCTCGCGCGAGGCCGGGGGCTGGCCGCCGCCGCAGGCGCAGCCGCCGGGGCAGGCCATCACTTCCACGAAGTCGTACTTGGCTTCGCCAGCCTTGATCTTTTCGATCAGCTGGCCGGCATTGGCCAGACCGCTGGCGACGGCGATTTTGAGTTCGCCTTCGCCGAAGGGAATGGCGAACTCCTTCACGCCTTCCATACCGCGCACGCCGGTTACGGCGATCTGGTTGTAGGTGGTGGGCTTCTTGTTGGCGGTCACGCGGCGGAGCACCGCCTCGGTCACACCGCCGGTGTTACCGAAGATAACGCCGCCGCCGGAGTATTCGCCGAACGGCATATCCGGGCCTTCCGGGGTAATCTTGCTGAAGTCCAGGCCGGCTTCCCGAATCATGCGAATCAGTTCCTGGGTGGTGAGCACGTAGTCGACATCCGGGACGCCTTCGGTCACGAACTCGCCACGGGCGGCTTCAAACTTTTTGGCGGTACAGGGCATGACGGCGATATGCACGTGCTTCTTGCCTTCGGCGGCCGCGATCGGATTGTATTTATCCTTGAGCAGCTTGGAGAACATCTGCATGGGAGACTTGCAGGAAGACACGTTGGGCATCATTTCCGGGTACTTGGTTTCCACAAAGTGAATCCAGGCCGGGCAGCAGGAGGTGAACAGCGGCATGGTCGGCTTGGTGGCGTAGCGCTCCACGAATTCGGCCGATTCTTCCATGATGGTGAGGTCGGCGGAGGTGGAGGTGTCGAATATCTTGTCAAAGCCCAGGCGGCGCAGGGAGGCGAATATCTGGCCGATGCCGTTGACGTCGTCCTTGAGGCCGAGATCGGCGCCCAGGCCCACGCGCACGGCGGGAGCAACCTGAACGGTCACGTACACTTTCGGGTCGTAAATGGCCTGCCAAACCTTGGAGATATCGTTCTTCACCACGATGGCGCCGGTGGGGCACACGGCGGCGCACTGGCCGCAGCCGACGCAGTTGGATTCGCCCAAGGGCACGTTGAAGGCGGTGCTGATGGACATTTTGGAGCCGCGATGAGCGAAGGCGATGGCTCCGACGCTCTGGATGTCGTTACACATGCGCACGCAGTTGCCGCAGAGAATGCACTTGTTCTGGTCTTTGGCCACGGAGCAGGAGGAGTTATCCGGCTTCGGTTCCTGGGCGAAGTTGGGGAAGCGCACTTCGGAAATGCCGAAACGCTTTACCAGTTCCTGCAACCGGCACTTGCCGCTGTTTTCGCAAGTGGTGCAGTCGCGGCAGTGATTGGCCAGGAGCAGTTCCAGAATAGTCTTGCGGTACTTGCGCAGGCGGGCGGTGTTGGTTTTAATGTTCATGCCGTCGCGCGGCGGTTCGGAACAGGAAGCCATGAGGCCGCCGCGTTCGTCTTCCACCATGCACATGCGGCAGGCGCCGTGAATGGACAGAGCTTCATCGTAGCAGAAGGTGGGCAGGTCGACGCCCAGCTTGCGGATAACGGTGAGCAGGTTCCTTTCGCCGTCAAAGGCGACGGGGTTGCCGTCAATATATACAGTACCTTTAGCCATGGTTTACTTCTCCTTGATAGCGCCGAATTTACACTTGCTGATACAAGCGCCGCACTTGATGCACTTTTCGGCGTCAATGACGTGCTTTTCCTTGACCTTGCCGGCGATAGCCCCAACCGGGCAGACCTTGGCGCAGGCGGTGCAGCCGAGGCATTTTTCAGCATCAATATAAATCGTCTTCAGCTTCTGGCACGAACCGGCCGGGCAACGCTTGTCGCGAATGTGGGCCAGGTACTCGTCACGGAAGAACTTGATGGTGCTGATAACCGGGTTCGGGGCGGTCTTGCCCAAGCCGCACAGGGCGGTGGAGCGCACGGTGTCGGCGAGTTCGAGCAGGGTGTCGATGTCCTCTTCACGGCCGTTGCCTGCAACGATGCGTTCGAGGATTTCAAGCATGCGCTTGGTGCCTTCACGGCAGGGCACGCACTTGCCGCAGGATTCGTTTTTGGTGAAGCCCATGAAGAAACGGGCCACTTCCACCATGCAGGTGTTGCTGTCCATGACTACGAGGCCGCCGGAGCCGACCATGGCGCCGGCTTTCTTCAGAGAGTCGAAGTCGAGCGGCAGGTCCATGTGTTCGTTGGTCAGGCAGGCGCCGGAGGGGCCGCCAATCTGCACGGCCTTGAAGCTGGCATCGCCGCGCACGCCGCCGCCCACGTCATAGATGATTTGCTTGAGCGGAGCGCCCATGGGCACTTCGATCAGGCCGGAGTTGTTGATGTTGCCGGTCAGGGCGAACGCCTTGGTGCCGGGGCTGTTTTCCGGCCCGAGCTTCAGGAAGTTGTCCGCGCCCTTATGGATGATGATCGGGAAGTTGGCGTAGGTTTCAACGTTGTTCAGCGAAGTGGGCAGGTCGAACAGGCCGTGCTCAACGGTACGCGGCGGCTTGACGCGTGGGAAGCCGCGCTTGCCTTCAATGGAGGTGGTGAGGGCGGAACCTTCGCCGCACACGAACGCGCCGGCGCCCTTGTTGATGTTGATCTTGAACGAGAAGTTGGAGCCCAGGATGTTGTCGCCCAGGATGCCGTATTCGTTGGCCTGCTTGATGGCGCGTTCCAGGCGCTTGATGGCGAGCGGGTATTCCGCGCGCACGTAGATATAGCCTTCGTCGGAGCCGACGGCGATGGCGGCGAGCATCATGCCTTCCAGCATGCGGTGCGGGTCGCCTTCCATGATCGAGCGGTCCATGAACGCGCCCGGATCGCCTTCGTCGCCGTTACAGACCACGTATTTTTTCGGGTTTTTCTGGCGCTTGCACTGGGACAGCTTGCGGCCGGCCGGGAAACCGCCGCCGCCGCGGCCGCGCACGTTGGACTTGGTGATTTCGTCCACGATGCGGTCCGGGTCCATTTCGAACAGAGCCTTTTCCAGAGCTTCGTATCCGCCAGTGGCGATGTAGTCTTCAATGGAGTTGGCGTCGATATGGCCGCAATGCTCCAGCACCTGGCGGGTCTGCTTCTTGTAGAAGGGAATTTCTTCCTGCTTCGGGTAGGAAACGCCGCCGGTCTTGTAGGTCAGGCGTTCCACCAACTCGCCCTTGACGATGGTGGAGTTGATGATTTCTTCGCAGTCGTCGATTTTGACTTTGGTGTAGAGGTAGCCCTGGGGCTCAATGCGAACGAGGGGGCCCATTTCGCAGAAACCGTGACAGCCGGATTCCTTGAGGCCCACGCTTTCGCCTTTGACGTCCTGCTTCAGATCGACGGTACAGACGATATTTTTCGCTTTCAAGAGTTCAATGAATTTGTCGCGAATTTCCAGAGAGCCGCCGGCCACGCAGCCGGTGCCGCAGCAGACCAGGATTTTCTTGGTCTGATTGGCGAGAGAGGCGGCAAATACTTTGCGGATATTGTCCAGCTCGGCCTTACTTTTTAGAAGCATTTTTCCACCCCTCCTTCAGTTCCTTAATAACGGCCGCAGCCTTTTCGGGAGTCATGGCCGGGTACACTTTTTCGTTGATGGTGAGCACCGGGGCCAAACCGCAAGCGCCGAGGCAAGACACGGTTTCCACCGTGAAGCCGAGGTCGTCGGTGGTGTGCTTGTCCGCGCTAAGGCCAAATTCCTGGCGGAAGCGTTCGAGAACCGGGATGGATTTGCGCACGTGGCAGGCGGTGCCGTCGCAAACCTTGATGATGTATTCGCCCTTGGGTTCAAGGGAGAAGTTTTCGTAGAAAGTGGCGGTGCCATAGATGGTGGCTTCGCTCACGCCGGTTTTCTTGGCAAGAATGGAAAAAGCTTCGCGTGGAATATAGCGATACTTTTCCTGGATTTCCTGCAGAATGGCGATAACGGCTTCCGGCTTGCTATTATGCGCGTCGACAATGCCGTTGATCACGTTGAGATCAATCGCTGCACTCATAAGAATCCTCATAGATCTTTGAGGTTAATCTAAACTTTAACAACCCTCTGCCTTAACCTCTGGCCCTGCCGACTGGGACCTTGGACTCCCTCACGTTTACACGTGGTTCGCACAGCCAGCGGCGCCGGAGAAATACCCCCCGCCCCGGATGAGGTCGGAGGGTTGTCGCATTTTATAATCGCATTCTGCGCCTAACACGCCGGTATTTTAAACTTTCCCACAACCAGTTGTGAAATTTGGCACAATGGATTGTGCATGCGCCTCTCCATATACATCACGAAAAGTTTTATGGCAAGAGATTTGGCGATTTAGGGGCAAGAACTTTTAAGGAAACGCGGCGTAATGGTCTTTTTGCTCCTTGGCCGCGTCAAGCTCCTCCCTGGCGCAGCTCAGGTATGTCTTGATTTGGCGATACCCAGTTTTTTCATGCGCTTGCGCAGCGTGTCCGGGTTGATGTTCAAAAGATCGCCCGCGCCGCCCGGCCCGTGCACCTTGCCGCCGGATTGCCGGAGCGCGGCCAGGATATGTTTGCGCATAGCCTCGTCCATGGAGCGCGGTTTTTCTGTTGTCCCGCGGTCCCGCCCGTTTTGCTCGGCCAAGATTTTGCGCATCAGATCCCTGACCAGGGGTTCCAGATCCTGCGGTGGCGGTCCGTGTTCCACGGCCGGGCCGGTCCTGTCCAGCAAATACCTGCCCAACTTGAGCCGTCCCTCATAGTTCAGGGTAACGGCCCGTTCCACCAGGTTTTCCAGTTCCCGTATGTTGCCCGGCCAGGGGTAATCAAGGAGTTTTTTGGTGGAGGCAGGGTCTATGCCGGATATGGGCGGCAACCGGAGCCTTTTGGTGGCCTCGCGGATGAAATGGCTGGCCAGGTTCAGGATGTCCTGGGGCCGTTCTCGCAGGGGCGGCACCTGGATGGTGAAGACGTTCAAGCGGTGATAAAGATCCTCGCGGAAGGCGCCCTCGCGCAGCATCTTGCGCAAATCCCGGTTAGTTGCCGCGATAATGCGCACGTTTATGGGAATGGATACTGTACTGCCCACGCGTTCGACCACGTGGTTCTGCAGGGTGCGCAACAGGCGCACCTGGGCTTGCAGGGGCAGTTCGCCGACTTCATCAAGGAACAGGGTGCCGCCGTTGGCCTGCTCGAACTTGCCGGGAACCGAGCTGTAGGCGCCGGTGAAAGCTCCTTTTTCGTGGCCGAACAAGGTGCTGTCCATGAGTGTTTCCGGAATGGCTCCGCAGTTGACCTTGATGAAAGGTTTGCCGTTGCGCGGGGAACCGGCTTGCACGGCGTCGGCGATAATTTCCTTGCCGGTGCCGGTTTCGCCCAGGATGAGTACCGGCGCATCCGTGCCGGAAAGCTTGTCCACGGTGTCCATGACTTCCTTGAGGCCGCCGTCGGCGCCGATCAGTTTTTTAGGGGCGTCTTTTTCCTGATGATAGAGGCGCTCGTAGCTGTAGCCGCGCTTCCGCATGAAAGTCCGGGTTTCCGGCCGGCGCAGCAATTTGAGCAGCGCGAAGCCCAGTGGGATGGACAGGATGCCCAGCCGACGTTCGTGCACTTCGGCAAAGCAGTTGGCGTTGGGTCCAAGAACCCGCAAAAGCCCGAGCGGCGCGCCTGCCGCTTTCAGGCAGCAGACAATGCTGCCCCTGGGCTTGTCCGGAAGCATGTCGCTCATAGTGTTAAACACGCGGGAAACGACTTGGCTCTCCAGACTGTTGGGAGTGGAATATATGCCGCCGGTCATGGAAAAGGCGCGCAGGAACATGGCCTGGCCATGTTCCAGAGGCACCACGCGGCCGATGAACTCAATATGGTTTTTTTTGACCAGGTAGAGGATGGAAAGATCCTTGGGCATCGGAAAGAAGTGATGTATGAGCAGGCCTTCCAGAGGAAAGCTTTCATCAAGTAGATCATAGAGATCCGTCATAGCTGCCAGAACATCAGGCTTGCCCAGGATGCTGGTGGCCTTGTGGAAAAATACGCCGTCGGCATAGGCGTTATGCATGGGAAGCTCTCTTTTTTCTGACATGATCGGAATATAGTCCAATTTATCGGAATTAATATGGCAAAACAGGAATAATTGCCAGGCGTTTTTATTTTAAATATTTGTGAAAAATGTAACTTGCATATTTTACAGATTATTTCCGTCTGGCACAAAAATTGTTAATTATAAAACATTAATCTGTTTTTAAACCTCTGACGGCCGGGGCTCCTGTTGGTAAAGGACAAGCCCCGCGTTTTTCTGTCAACAAAGTCACTTCACTCCGCAACCCGACATAAAGGATGGCGTGTATGGAAAACAAAAAGACACTAAGCCTCTCCGTTGCTCTGGCCATAATTGTTCTCCCTATTCTGATCATACTCTGGGGCGGCCTGATTCTTAAGGTGGGTTTTCTGGTGCCGCTCATGCTGGCCACGGTTGTGGCCTCAATCATCGGCCTCGCGACCGGGTTTTCCTGGCGGCAGATTGAAAGCTATATTGTCAACGGCATCCACCGCATCATCATCGTCATGGCCATTCTGTTTCTGGTGGGCGTGCTCATAGGCGTGTGGCTACAAGCCGGGGTCATTCCCTTTTTCCTGTACTGGGGTCTGAAGCTGCTTTCGCCGTCCATATTTCTGGCCAGCACCCTGGTCATCTGCACAATTTTCTCCATCATGACCGGCACCTCCTTCGGCACCGTCGGCACGGCCGGACTGGCCCTGATCGGCGTTGGCGAAGCTCTTGGCTTTCCCACGGGCATGACCGCCGGGGCCATTGTCTCCGGCGCTTACTTCGGCGATAAGATGTCCCCGGTGTCCGACACCACCAACTTCGCCTCCGGCGTTACGGATACCCCACTGTTCACCCATATCGGCGGCATGATGTGGACCACCATCCCGGCCTGGGTGGTGGCTTTCGTAATTTATCTGGTCCTCAGCCTCTCGTACGGCGGCGACATGCCGGACATCAGCGCCTTCACCAACGCTTTGGGCGCCAAGTTCAACATGTCCATATTCCTGGTCATTCCACCGGCTGTACTAGTCGTGTTGGCGATTCGCGGCGTTCCCTCCCTGCCCGCCCTGAGCATCGCCATCCTGGCCGGCGTACTCGTGGCCTTCATCCTGCAGGACGGCATAACCGTGAATGGTATATTCAAAGCGGCCACGGACGGCTATGTCTCCGATACCGGCAACGTGCTGGTGGACAGAATCCTTTCGCGCGGCGGCCTGAACAGCATGTCCTTCATCGTCTTTCTGCTCCTCCTGGCCATGACCCTGGGTGGCATCCTGGAAGGCACCGGCGCTCTGGAAGTGGTGGTCAACCGCCTGACCATGACGGTCAAGAGCACCGGCGGCCTGATCCTGGCCGTGGTGCTGTCTTGTTTCCTCATGGGTTTTGGCACCGGCAACGCCATGCTGGCCATCGCCGTTCCAGCACGCGCCTTTGCAAAGAAATTCAAAGAAAAAGGTATTCAATCCAGAGTGCTTTCACGCACTCTGGAAGACTCGGCAACCATGATTACTCCCCTGATCCCCTACTCCATGGCCGCCTTCTTCATCATCGGCGTGCTCAAGGTGGATCCGCTGGACTATGTTCCATACACGTTTTTTAACTACATAGTTCCCATATTCACCCTTATTTACGGTTTCACTGGTTTCGCCGTGTGGAAGATTGATGACAAGAAAAAGAAAGAAGCCGGCGTTTCCTCTGAAGCCAAAGCAAAAGACCAAGAACACGCTGATTTTTAATGAGGGTTTTTGTTTCCTTTAACTTGACCATGGCTCCCTTCCGGGAATGCCATGGTCTTTTTTTTGGCTGAAGATGCTGCACACTACCGGTTTGATTCGTTGGTATTTCGCCCTGATTTTTTCCTGGTCAGCAGCGGAAGTAAAATAGTGGAGCCTGCGCACAATACCATAAAAGCAATGAACAATGCGTAGAAGCTCTGGCCCAGGCTGTATCGGCCGTCCAACATAGTTTCCAGGAATTTGCCGGTAAACTGGGTAAGCATGGCGCTTCCCATGAAAGCTGAGCAGTTGATGACGCCGATCAGCATACCGCCGCTGCCTTGGCTTGCAAATTCGCGGATACAGGCAAACCCGACAGTGAAGCCGCCCGCTCCAAAAAAGCCTACAGCCGTGCTGAATACATAAATCAGCAGCACAGGGGCGTCTGCGTCCGAAATCACAAACCCGGCCCAGGAAGCCGCCATAGCCAGGCCACAAAGCGTAGCCGCTCTGATGTTGCCCATCACGTCGCTTAGCCAGCCCATGGCTAGGGCACCGGTTATGCTGCCTATGGTCATCCACATCATCAGCAGACTGGATTGGTCGGAGCTGAGCTTGAGCACTTTGATGAAGAAATCCGCGCCCCACAGGCCGCGAATGGCGTAACGGGTGCCGCCGATGATGAAGAACCAAAGCAGCAAGGCCAAAAAAGCCGGAGCGATCAGCGTTCGCAGATCGCCGCTGGGCTTTTGTGCCTTGGGCTCGCGAGCGCGTGGTTTGCTGGGAATAACTAGCAGAACGGCCAAGCTGATCACGATTGACGCAGCGCCCAAAGCCTTGAGACTCCCTTGCCAGCCAATGGCGTCAGCACTCATTTTGAGGGGGGCGGAGGCAAAAACCGCGCCCAACTGCCCCATGGCCACCAAAATGCCCGTCATGCTGCCCAGCGACTTGTCGCCAAACCATTGCCGGATAGTGGTCAAAGCTGAAGCGTATACAAAAGCTACAGTCGCGCCAGTGGCAACGCGTGAAACCACCAGACCGCCAAAGCCGCCAGCCGAAGCAAACCAGACGGTTCCCAGGCCGGACAGCAGACAGGCCGCGACGATGATGGCTTTGGTCGGCAGCCTGTCGGACGCGATGCCGCTTGGCAGTTGCATCACGGCATAGGCGTAGTAAACGGCCGCGCCCAGAAGGCCCAGTTGCGTCACGCTCAGGCCGAAATCCGCAGTCACGAACTCCCCGAGCACGCCGAAACAATAGCGATGGAAGTTGCTCAAAAAGTACGCCGCCCCCAGGATGAAGACCATGCTCAGCATACGGGCTTTTGACCACGTTTGGGTGGAGTGCTCTGTCATTATTCAAGATCCGTATGTTTTTGCCAGTCAGGCTTGGCCGGCCACGGCTTCCTGGCCGCTTCGCATGGCTTTGAGGCTTGTTGGCAGTAACTCTTCAGCCTTGGCCCCCCAAATATCCCGCAAGGCCAACGCGCAGCTTTCCAGGGTGACAAAAGCGCTTTTTTTCAGTACAGCGCCCAGCATAACCATATTGAGGGCGCGCTCGTCGCCCAGGGCCGCAGCCAAAGAGTTGACCTTTATTTTGATAATCTCCACGCCTTCTTTCATTTGCGGGTATTCCTCAATGGTGTCGGCATTGGCGAATATTTTTCCTCCTTTGGCCGTAGCCGGGCCAAATTTGGTGATGGAGGGCTGGTTAAAACAGACTAAAAGCGAAGGCTCCTGCACCAAGGGAGAGCCTATTTCTTTTGAAGAGAGAACAACGGAACAGTTGGCGGTGCCGCCGCGCATTTCCGGCCCGTAAGCGGGGAGCCAGGTAGCCTTGTTTCCTGCTTTGACGGCCGCAATGGCGAGCACTTCACCCAACACCAGCACGCCTTGGCCGCCGGCGCCGGCTACTATAATTTCTTCAAACATAATCTTGCTCCTTCAGGCGCCCTTGAACGTTCCGAGGGGGAATTCCCGAATCACTTCCCTGGCGATGCGCTCCATGCAGTCCACCGGCTTCATGCGCCAGATGCTGGGGCAAGGCGAGAGAACTTCGACCATGCTGTAGCCCACGCCGTTAATCTGGTTTTCAAAGGCCTGCTTGATGGCTTGCTTGGCTTTGCGGATATGCGCAGTGTCATGCAGAGAAACTCTGGCAACGTACCTGGAGCCGGGCAAACTGGCCACCAACTCCGGCAGGTGAAGCGGCTGGCCGGTGGCGTTCACATCGCGCCCCTTGGGTGAAGTTGTGGTCACCTGGCCGGCCAGAGTGGTCGGCGCCATCTGGCCCCCGGTCATGGCGTAAACCGTGTTGTTTACAATAATGGAAGTGATATTGTCGCCGCGAACGGCAGGGTAAACGGTTTCGCTGAAACCGATGGAGCCGCTGTCGCCATCGCCCTGATAAGTGTAGACTATCTTGTTCGGATCGCATTTTTTCATGCCGCTGGCGGCTGCACCAGGCCGGCCGTGCGGCACCGAGAGAATGTCATAGGTCATAAAGCGCCAGGAAGGAGAAGAACACCCTACGCCCAGAATGGCCACCAGACGATCGCTAATGCCGAGTTCGTCCATGCACTCGCCAATCATGCGCTGTACAATGCCATGCCCGCAGCCGGGACAGTAGCCTGTTACCAGGTCGTTGAAGGCTGTGGTTTTTTCATAAACGGCTTTCATCAGCTGTTTTCTCCTTTTAACTGGCGCAAACGATTTAAAATTTCGGACATGGCCGGCAAACTGCCGCATTTGTCGCGAAAAAAATGAGTGTTATCGTTTTCGCCGACGGCAAGGGCCACATCGTGGCACATCTGCCCGTAACTCATTTCAATAGTGAGGAATTTGACCTTGGTTCCTTTGTATTTGGCAAAAGCTTTTGCGGGAAACGGGCTGATCATGATTGGACGAATCAGACCGACTTTCAGACCTTCATCCCTGGCTTTGTCCACAACGCTCTTGCAAATGCGCCCGACAATGCCAAAGCCCACCAGGATGATCTCCGCGTCTTCGGTCTGATATTCTTCAAAACGTTGCAGTTTTTCCTTCATGTCGTCATATTTGGCGTAAAGCTCGAAAGAGTGCTGGCCAATACCGCCGGCATAGCCGCTGCGGACCACTCGGCCTTTACGTCCGGGCGCGTCGTCCAGCGACCAGGTGTTGGGTTTTTTTTCCTGCCTGCCTTCGGGGAATTCCACGCTTTCCATAACCTGGCCGGTGTAGCCGTCGTAGAGCACTACCACCGGAGTGCGAAAACGCTCGGCCGTGCCAAAAGACTCATGGACGAAGTTAACGATTTCCTGAGCGTTGGAAGGCGCGTAAACGGGAATTATATGCCCGCCGTGGCCGCTGGCTTTGGTGACCTGGTTATAATCGCCCTGAGTAGGTTCCAGTGAGCCCAGGCCCGGACCGGCGCGCATCACGTCCACGATCACAGCCGGCACTTCAGCTCCAGCCATATAGGAAATGCATTCGCTCATCAGGGAGTAGCCCACGCCGGAGGTGCCGGTCATCACCCTCGCTCCGGTGGCCGCGCCGCCAAACATCATGTTGACGGCGGCAATTTCACTTTCGGCTTGAGCAAATACGCCGCCGGTCCGATGCAAGTGATTGGCCATATATTCGCCGATTTCACTGGAGGGGGTTACTGGGTAAAAGAAAAACCCTTCGCAGCCGGCCCGGATAGCGGCTTCAGCCGCCGCCTCATTGCCTTTGATAAATTTAAAGTCGCCCATGCCTGCTAAGCCTCCTTGTAGACGCTGATCGCCATGTCCGGGCAGTTAAGCGCGCAACAGGCGCAACTGATGCAGCCTTCTTCATCTTCCAGCACAACATAGTTGTACCCGGCGGGGTTGATTTTGTCCCTCAGGCGCAGCACCTTCTTGGGACAGGCTCGAATGCACAGGCCGCAAGCCTTGCAATGGACGCTGTCAATCTTAAGCTTACGCATGGCTTCCTCCTTATTAATCCGCGTTTCCTTCGATTCGGAGTTATTATAATAAAATTATTATGACAAATAAATATATTATTATCATAATTCTGGAAAATTTTTATGATTGTGTTTATAATAAGACAAATTAACGTCGCGCCGCTTGCGGCCTGAAGTGAAATATTTAGTGATCGGAGAATGTTGTGGAACACGAAAATCGCATGAAAATGCTCCAGTGGCTGACTAGGGGCCTAGCCAAGCTCATGGGCAATAATACCGAAGTGGTCTTGCACGACCTGAAAAAAAGAAAAGTGGTAGCTATCGAGAACTCCCATATTACCGGAAGATCCGTTGGCCATCGGACAAATGGAAAAGTGCTGGACGCAGTTCTGGAGCTATGTGACGAGGATGGCTTTTTAATTGGCTATGATAGCAAGGCCGTCACCAATCGCGCTCTTCGCTCTTCGCATTTTCTGCTCAAAGACGAAGCCGGCGAGCCGTATGCCCTCATCTGCGTCAATCAGGATGTCTCAGTGTTCAGCGCCATGCGCGACGAGTTGGATACCCTTCTCAGCCCCACACCGCTCAAAGCCAAACCCAAGAGCAATGGTGAAGGCAATATACAGGCAATTACCTCGCAACTAATCCTGGACGAAATTGCCCGTCGTAAGCCCACAAATCTGGATACCAAAGAGGCAAAGCTTTCGGTACTGCGCGTTTTATCAGCCAAAGGCGTATTTGATGTGAAAGATGCAGTCCCGCAAGTCTGTGAGCTGCTCTCCATTTCACAGGCCACCCTGTATGTCTATTTGCGGGAGATCCGGAGCAAGGATTCATCGTTGCCATGCTGACAGGGGATATTTCCGGCTGGACGCGGCGCCTCGGCCGCAACTCCTTTTTAAACCCGGCAGGCTGTTTTAAGTTCTAAAGCGCCGTTAAACCGAAAAAATGAACTAAAGTCTTCAATTTTTCCAAACGTTCAGGCGCGGGCGCGGCATGCGGCGGCGGAGCCGGCAGCCCTTCATGAACACGGTGCTGCTAATTCCCTCGCCGTCACGTAAAGACCAGCGCTGGATCTGAAAAATAGTACCCGTGGGCGAGATTTTTTTGTGGCCATGGTAAAGCGCCCTCCCATCAAGATTTTTGCGGCTAAAAAGCCACCGCCTCGCCGGGGCAAGGACGGCGGCCTCTATAACATGCTCCAATCCGTTATCGGCTGTTAAAATACTTCATAAGCCGTGCGTTCGATAATGACTTCCTGCACTTCGCGGGACAGGTTTACGAACTGCGTGCTATAGCCGGCCACACGTACTAAAAGGTTGCGATACTCTTCCGGATTCTTCTGGGCCTTGCGCAAGGTTTCCCCGGTGGCATTCCGCGAAAAGCTGGCCGCTTAATCTAAGCCCGCAGGGGCCTTTTTACCTGTCTACTTGACAGGGGGCAGACCACTTGCGGCGGTTCTTTTTATCTTTCATCAGTTCCGGCGTGAGCTTGAGGTTCATCAGGGTGCCGCCGGTGTGGATGTCGTGGTTGATTTTGGCCACCGATCGCATGGCCGCCGTGGGACTGGTCAGGTCGGTGCCGGCATGCGGCGAAACGCCTTCGGTCAGCGGGGTGCCGGAGCGCCGGCCGTCCGAGGTGGTTCCCACAGTGCTGCCAGCCGGGATGTAGTTGGAAATGCCCATGAAGGCGGAATTGAACTTGGAGCCGAAAAGGTCGGTGTAAGCCACGGTTTCCTTGTGGTAGAAATCGGAGATTTCCACAGCCAGGCGGTCCGCATAGTCATTGTCGTTGCCGTATTTGGGCACGGCCAGGGAGTTGGCGCTGTCGGCCACGCCAATACCGGTCAGTATGGCCGCATAGGCAAAGCCGACATCACGATTAAACCGACAAATGTCCCGGGCAAGAAGGAATAAAGAAATAGTTCGCGTTTGCCATTTCCAGAAATATGTTTATAATCTTATCGATATTCATTACTGATATGCGTGGGCAACCAAGGAGATTCACATGCAAATGCAGCCGCAACCCAAGGCCATGAGCCCGCACATAGGTATTTACGGCCGGCGCAACGCCGGCAAGTCCTCTTTGCTTAACTTCTTGCTGGGCTACGAACTGGCCCTGGTTTCGGCCATAGCCGGCACCACCGCCGATCCGGTGGAGAAGACCCTGGAAGTGCCTCGGCTCGGCCCGGTGGTGTTCGTGGATACGGCCGGCTACGACGACGAAGGAGAGTTGGGCGAGTTGCGCGTGCAAAAGACGCTGGCGAGCCTCAAGCAGGTTAACCTGGCGCTCTTGGTTTCCGAAGGCGGCTGGGGCGAGCCGGAAGAAGAAATGGTCAAGCTGTGCGACGAAAAGAAGCTGCGGCTGATCGTGGTCTGGAACAAGAGTGACCTTGCCCGGCCGCCGGCATGTCTTCAGGAAAAATTGGCCGGGCGCGGTTTGCCCCAGGTTCTGGTTTCCACAGTAAACAACACCGGACTGGACGACTTGGTGCTGGCCATGCTGCAGATCCTGCCGGAGGAAGCTCTGGCCCCGCCGCCAATGCTGAGCGACCTGATTCCGGCCGGCGAAAGCTGTCTGTTTGTGGCCCCCATTGACTCCAGCGCCCCCAAGGGCAGGCTCATCGCCCCGCAGGTGCAGGCCATGCGCGACTGCCTGGACGGGCACCTGGTCAGCCATATCGTGCAGCCGCAGGAAATCCCGGCGGCGCTGGAAGTCCTGAAAAAACGTCCCTACCTGCTGGTCTGCGACTCCCAGGCCGTGGACGAGTGCGTGCGCCTTGCGCCGCCCGACCTCAGTCTCACCACCTATTCCATTCTTATGGCTCGCATCAAGGGCGATTTGCCCTTCATGTCGGCCGGGGCGGCCACTATCCTAGGGCTTAAGGACGGCGACGCGGTCTGCATCAGCGAAGTTTGCGCTCACCACGCCCAGCCGGACGATATCGGCCGGGTGAAGATTCCGAACTGGTTGAAAAAGTTCACCGGGGCGGACCTCAAAATCAGTTTCGCCCAGGGGCGTGACTATCCGGCGGACTTAAGCCGGTACAAACTGGTGATCCATTGCGGCGGCTGCATGATCAACCGCCAGCTCATGCTCACCCGCCTGGCCGAGGCCGGGCGGAAAGGCGTGCCGGTCACCAATTACGGCGTGGCCATCTCGCTTTTGCACGGCGTGCTGGAGCGCTCGCTGCAAATATTTCCGGCGGCGCTGGAAGCGTACAGGAAAGCCGCGATCGAAGCCTTGGCGCGTAAATAGCGAAAATTCTAATTTATCAAATAGTCTCTAGGGGTTGAACAGGCAGTCCAGCACTTCTTCCAGGCTGATTGCCCCGAAGTATTCAGCCAGGGGCAGGGAGCGCAACCTGGCCGCGACGCTTTCCCGCTCATAAGCCGTGCCGGCCAACAGCGCTTCCACTTCGGCCGCCGGGCGCAGGGACAGGAAGTCGCCGTAAAAGCGACAGGAGGCGATCCGGTCGCGACGGATGTCCAGTAGCGCTTCCAGAAATCCGCCGCCGTATTTGCGCTGGTTGCGGAAGTTGCAGTTGGGCGAGCGCCCGTAGTTCCACTTCCGGGTCAGGTATTTGCTTTCCCGTAGCGCGGACGTCGCCTGCAAATCTTCGGCGGTCAGGCGGAGTTCTTCAAGTTTGCCGCCGCATTCCCGCTCCATTTCCCGCAGCAGGGTTTGGGCCAGGCTGTCGGTGTTGAAACCGCCGGCCAAGGCCGGGGGCAGAAAATCGCGGATGTTGCCCACGCGGGAGCGCACCGATTTGACGCTTTTGGAAGCGAATTTGGCGGGGTTTACCCGCAGGGCTTGGCTGAGGAGGCCCAAGTCGGCGGCGAAGAGCAGTGTGCCGTGGTGCAGAATGCGTTTTTCGTGCAGCGCCTGGGCGTTGCCGGAAACTTTCAGGCCGTTCACGGTAATGTCGTTGCGCCCGTCGGCCTGTGCCGCCAGACCCAGGCCGCGCAGCGCCCGCACCACCGGCAGGGTGAAGCGGCGCATGGCGTTGGCGTCTGCTTGGGAACGCGCGGTGATGAAAGAAAAATTTAAGTTGCCGAGGTCGTGGTATACCGCCCCGCCGCCGCTGCGTCGGCGTACCACCCGTACTTGGCGTTCGTCCACGAAAGCCTGGTTGATCTCCTCGCGGGTGTTCTGGTGCAGGCCGACCACAATGGTATTGGCGTTCTGCCAGAGCAGCAGGTAATCGCCGTTATCCCGGCTGAGCAACAGATGCTCTTCCAGGGCCAAATTCCAATAGGGCTCGGTGCTTTCCAGGCGGAGAATCTTCATAATGGGGCCAGAGAGGCCGGGGTAAGGAAGCACAAGGGCGTCATGCCCTTGCGCTTCCTTACCCCGGCCGCGTGGCGCGCGCTAACGGTTAATAATATGAATGGCCCGCTTCTCCACGGCCAGGGCGGCTTCGTGTATGGCCTCAGCCACGGTGGGGTGGGCGTGGATGGTATTGATGATGTCTTTGACTGTGCCGCCCCCGTGCATGCAGATGGCGGCTTCGTGAATGAGGTCGGTGGCGCGGGGGCCGACCATGTACACGCCCAGGAGTCCGCCGTTGCCCTTGTCGGCCAGGATTTTGACCATGCCCTGCCCGCCGTTGAGCATGAGGGCCTTGCCGTTGGCCAGGAGCGGGAAGCGGCCCACGGCATAGTCGCGGCCTTCGGCCTTGAGCTGTTCTTCGGTCAGGCCGATGCCGGCGTATTCCGGGGTGGTGTGAATGGTGCTGGGCACGAGCGAGCCGTTGTAGGCGGCGCTGTGTCCGAGGGCGTTTTCCACGGCCACTTCGCCCTGGGCCGAAGCCACATGGGCCACCATGATCTGTCCGACGCAGTCGCCTATGGCGTAAATGCCGGGCACGTTGGTCTCCTGCTTGTCATTGACCGGGATGCGCCCGCGTTCGGTCTCCACGCCGGCGGCCTCCAGATTCAGTTCGGCGATGTGGGCGCGGCGGCCGATGGCCAGAAGCATCTTGTCGGTTTCGTATTCCTTGAGGCCGGCTGGCGATTCCACCTGGACCACTAGCTTGCCGCCGGACATGGAAAGGCCGTCCATGTGGTTTTTGAGCAGGATCTCCACGCCGCGCCTGGCCAGGCTGATGCGCAGATTTTTGGAAGTTTCGTGGTCCATGGTACCGAGGATTTCGTCATTCCCTACGACTACGACGACCTTGCTGCCCAGGTCGCGGAAGAGCGAGGCCATTTCAATGCCGATTACGCCGCCGCCCACAATCAGGAGTTTTTCCGGCAGGGCGGTCAGTTCCAGCAGCCCCGTGCTGTCCAGGCAGAAGCCGGTCTTGAAGCCTTCTTCCAGGCCGGGCATGTTGGGGATGAAGGGCTTGGAGCCGGAAGCGACGACGATTTTGTCAAAGCGGAACGTTTGGGCCGCGCCGCCGTCTTCCGGGCGCAGTTGCAGCGTATCTTTGGCGAGGAAGGAAGCCGTGCCGCGCAGCACGGCGACCTTGCCGGACTTGAGCAGGGCGGACACGCCGTCGGTCAGTTTTTTTACGATGCGTTGCTTGTGCTCCTGCACTTTTACCATGTCCAGGCGGATCTGGTCGGGCGGAATCATCACCCCGCTTTGAGCGGCGTTTTTGGATTCGTTGAAAAGATGCGAGGTATGCAGCAGGGCCTTGGTGGGAATGCAGCCTTCGTTCAGGCAGACCCCGCCCAAGGCGTGTTTTTCAAACAGGGTGACCTCGGCTCCGAGCTGAGCGGCCCGGATGGCGGCCACATAGCCGCCGGGACCGCCCCCGATTATTCCGATTTTCATGCTTCCGATTTCAGACATTTTTCCTCCGTGGCAAGGGTACCGGAAAAATTGGGTTTTGTCGCTTTATCTGGGGCAGGCGGCCCGGGCCGCTTCCACAATATCCTTAACTTGCGGGATGGCCGCTTCCTCAAGGCCGGGGCTGAACGGTATGACCACGTTTTTCCCGGCCAGGCGTTTTACCGGCGCGGCCAACGCGCCGTAAAATTCTTCGTTGACCTGGGCGCTGAGCTCAGCCCCAAAACCGCCGCGCCGCGCCGCTTCCTCGACGATCAGCACCCGGCGGGTCTTGCCGACGGATTCCTTGATGGCGGCCCAGTCCAGCGGCACCAGGCTGCGCAGGTCCAGCACCTCGGCCTCAATGCCGGCGGCGGCCAGTTCCGCGGCCGCTTCCAGAGCGAAAAACATCTGGCGCGACCAGCAGATAATGGTCAGGTCGCGGCCGGAGCGTTTAATGTCGGCGCTGCCCAGTGGGATCGGAGCGTCGTCGGCCGGCACGTTGCCTTCCCGGTTGTAAGTGAGCTTGTGTTCCAGGAAGATGACCGGGTCCGGGTCGCGCACGGCGCTTTGGATCAGGCCCTTGGCGTCGGCCGGCGTGCTGGGGCAGACCACTTTAAGGCCGGGGATATGGGTGAACCAGGCTTCCAGGCATTGCGAGTGCTGCCCGGCGTAATGGTCGCCGGATCCCCTGGGGGCGCGCAGCACCAAAGGGACGGAAAAGCGCCCGCCGCTCATGTAGCGCATCTTGGCGGCCTGGTTAAGAATTGGATCCATGGCCACGCTCACGAAGTCGCTGAACATGAGCTCGACCACCGGGCGCAGGCCGCGCATGGCCGCGCCCACGGCCAGGCCGGTAAAGCCGTACTCGGCAATGGGCGGCTCCAGCACCCGCTCCGGCCCGAACTCCTCCAAAAGTCCCTTGGTGACGCCGAAAATGCCGCCCAAGGCGCCGATGTCCTCGCCAATAAGCAGCACTTCCGGGTTGCGGCGCATCTCGATGCGCAGGCCTTCGTTAATGGCCTGGCTTACGGTCAACAGTCTGGATGCAGGTCTTGCGTCGTTCATCGGGCCACGCTCCTGTCGTTGTCGGCCGCGTAAACGTCGGAGGTCAGGCCGGACGGGCCGGGGAAGGGCGACTCCAGGGCGAAGCGCCAGGCGTCGTTCATTTCGTCCTCGGCCGCTTTGACGACAGCGTCCAGGTCAGCCTGCCCGATGCCCTGCGGGCCGTTTTCCAGCAGGTAAACAGTATAGCGGGCGATGGGGTCTTTTTCGGCCGCCGTGGCGAGGTAGGCCGGGCTGTATTCGCCCGGGTCGCCGTAATAGTGCCCGGCCTGGCGCCAGGTTTTGCATTCCACCAGCACCGGGCCGCGCCCGGCCCGGGCTTCGGCCACGGCCTGGCTTACGGTGGCGTAAACGTCCAGCACGTTGTCGGAGTTCACGGAGAGGCCCGTGATGGCGTAAGACTTGGCCCGCGCCACGATGTCCGGCGTTCTGGTGACTTTCTCTATGGCCGTGGAAATGCCGTAGCCGTTGTTCTCGCACAGGTAGACCACCGGCAGGTTCCAGACCGAGGCGATGTTCAGGCTTTCGTGAAAAACTCCGTTGTTGGTGGCCCCGTCGCCGAAAAAGCAGAGCGTAACCTCGCCGTTTTTGCGCAGCTTGGCGGCCAGGGCCGAACCGTTGGCAAGGGGGAGCCCCGCGCCCACGATGCCGTTGGCGCCCAAGAGGCCCGCCTCCGGGTCGGCCAGGTGCATGCCGCCGCCCTTGCCGCAGCAGCAGCCGGTGGCCTTGCCCATAAGCTCGGCCAGAAGAGCGCGGGCCGGCGCGCCTTTGGCCAGGGAATGCCCGATGGCCCGGTGGGTGGAGGTGAGCCAGTCCCACTTGTCCAGCGCGCCTACGGCGCCGGCCACGCTCCCTTCCTGCCCGCTGCACAGATGCACGCGGGAGGGGCAAAGGCCTTGCTGAAATGCTTCGGCCGCCTTGTGTTCGAATTTGCGGATTCTGACCATGCTGCTGTAGAGCCCGAGCAGCAAATCTTTCGAATATGGTGACGACATTTTTCAGGCTCCTTTCAAAACAGCGCCGCGCCAGGGTGTATGCGGGTGCGGACTGGTATTGTATTCAAGGTATCATGCCTCTTTCTGAAAAAGTGTCAAGAACGGATGCCGGGCCGGTGGGCATGGGGGTTTTACCGGCTTGTAACGGGTCAAATAGTAAATATTTCGGCCGCCGATCCGGAATATTTTAAGACCGGTCGGCGGTTTTATGCTGGCTCTGCCGCCGGTTTTGTGCAATATACTTGTAGTATGAAAAACTTTTTTGACTACCCGGAATCAATAAAACTTCCCGGCAGCCCGGAACTGATCGAGAATCTGCTGCACGGCCCCGGCATGTGCCGGGTGGAGCGCATCATCTCCTGGGGGCATGCCACCCGGGAGGGCCAGTGGTATGACCAGGAGCTTGACGAGTGGATTCTGGTGGTGGAAGGCGCGGCCGTGCTGGAATGCGAAGGCAAGGGAGAAATACGGCTGCGGCGCGGCGACAACCTGTTTCTGCCCCGGCACCTGCGGCACCGGGTGCTGGGAACAAGCCGCCCCTGCATCTGGCTGGCCATACACGGCGATATGTCCATCCCGCCCCGTAACGGGGAAGCCTGAACTCGGTACCGGCGATGAAAAACGCCGCAAATCGGGTTGGCGGCGTTTTTCATCTTGAAGAATGACGTTTACGGCAGGTAAACTCTGGGCACGCGGTTGCGAATCATGCTGATGACTTCCCAGGTGATGGTGCCCAGAGCATCGGAAAGTTCCCGCACCGGCAAACCCTGGCCGAAAATGAGCACTTCGTCTCCTTTTTTGGCTTCGGGCACGTCCGTGAGGTCGATCATGCACTGGTCCATGCAGATACGGCCGATTACCGGCACCTTTTTACCGGCGACGAGCATGTGCGCCTTGCCGCTGAGCATACGGGTGTAGCCATCGCTGTAGCCCAGCGGTACGGTGCCCAGGCGCATGTCTTTGGGAGCGGTGAACCAGGCCCCGTAGCTGACTGTGGAGCCGGCCGGGAGCTTCTTCACCTGCACCAGGCGGCCTTTCAGCTCGGTAGCGCCTTGCAGCGGCACCGGGAAGTCGTTCAATTCGCTTTCAAACGGGTACAGGCCACCGTACAGGGAACAGCCCGAACGGGACATTTCCAGGTGCGTGTCCGGCATGGTCATGGTGGCGGCGGTGTTGCCACAGTGGTGCAGCGCTATTTTCGCGCCCGCGTCGCGGGCGGACCGCATGGCCACCTTGAAGGCACTCAACTGGTTGTAGGCATGGGTTTTGTCCGGTTCGTCGGCACAGGCGAAGTGCGTGTACATGCCTTCAATATCCAGGCCGGGCAGGGCGGCCAGAGCGGTGCAGAACTCGCCGGCCTCAGCCGGGCGGATGCCGATGCGGGACATGCCGCTGTCAATTTTGACGTGCAGCTTGGCTTTGCGCCCCAGGTCCAGGGCGGCGCTGGAAAGGGCTCGGGCTTGTTCCAGGTCGTAAACCGTGGAGGTGAGATTGTGGGCTACAACTAGGGGGGCGACTTCCGGCGGGATAAAGCCGAACATCAGTATGGGGAGCATCAAGCCGGAATTGCGCAGGGTCATGGCTTCCTGGAACGTGGCCACGGCCACGTAGTCGACCCCTTCGGCTTCGACGACGCGTGACACCTGAACGGCCCCGTGGCCGTATGCGTCCGCCTTCAGCACCGAGCAAAGGCGGCTACCCGGCTTGATGACGGACTTCAGGGCGCGAAGATTGTTTCGGATGGCGGATAGATTGACTTCCATGCAAACATGGCGATCAACGGACATTTTACCTCCCTCCTGGTTATAAGTTCGTTGTTGCTGATTACCTGTACCAAAAAATCCGCCAAACCCACAAATATAACCGGACAGAATTCGCAGCCGGTACGGCGGTCAGATCACTTCACGTGTTTGCCGCCGCACGGACGCCGGGCAAATCTTCCTTTACTAAAACCCCGCCTACCATTATTTTTAACGGCTGGGCCGGCTGCGGCCGTAATTCCAAATTTCATCGAGTTTGAACATGGCGGACAAGCGATACCAGCAGGCGGACAGGGAAGCGCTGATCACCCTGGCCATGTACGTGTTTTTCTTTGTGTGGTGGACCGCGTCCGCCTTTGCTCTGGGCTCCGGCGAGCCGGAGGAGTATTCCTATGTCCTGGGGCTGCCCTCCTGGTTCTTTTTCAGTTGCATTCTGGGCTACCCGGTGGTGACGCTGTTGCTCTGGCTGGTGGTGCGCCGCTTTTTCAAGGACATGCCGCTTGATACCGACCCGACCGGGGGAGAAACCGGCCAAGGCGGCGCCGTAACTGGCGGCCCCGCTCCTCTAAAGGAGGGCGACTGATGGAACGTCTAGCCATTCTGCTGCCGGTGGCCGGCTATATTTTGTTTACCATGCTTCTGGCCCTGTGGTGCCGCCGTTACCTGGCCCGCAGCGGCGGGGGCGGCTTTATCGAGGAATATTTTATCGGCGGGCGCTCCATGGGCGGCTTTGTGCTGGCCATGACCATTATCGCCACCTACACCAGCGCCAGCAGTTTTATCGGCGGGCCGGGCGTGGCTTATTCGCTCGGACTGGGCTGGGTGCTCCTGGCCATGATCCAGGTGCCGACCGCATTTCTGACTTTGGGCGTGCTGGGCAAGCGTTTCGCCATTTTGGGTCGCCGGCTGAAGGCCGTGACCATCGTCGATTTTCTTTACGCCCGCTACCGGGACGACCGCATCGTTGTTTTTTGCTCGGTGGCGCTGCTGGTGTTTTTCATGGCTTCCATGCTGGCCCAGTTCATCGGCGGGGGCAGGGTGTTCCAGGCCGTGACCGGGTATTCCTATGAAGCCGGTCTGGCGATTTTCGGGGTGAGCGTGGTGTTGTATACCACTATCGGCGGCTTTCGGGCCGTGGCTCTGACCGACGCAGTGCAGGGCATTGTGATGGTGCTGGCCGCCGTGGTGGTGATGCTGGCCGTGCTGGACGCCGGCGGAGGGCTGGCGAACAGCATCCAGACCCTCAAGGCCACAGACTCCGGGCTGATTACGCCGCACGGCCCCAATAACAGCATTCCCGGTCCTTTCCTGTTTTCGTTCTGGATTCTGGTGGGCCTGGGCATTCTGGGCCTGCCCCAGACGGTGCAGCGCTGCTTTGGCTATCGCGACTCCAAGGCCATGCACCGGGCCATGATTTTGGGCACCCTGATTATCGGCTTTCTGCTGCTCTGCACCCACCTTGCCGGCGCGCTGGGCCGTGCCGTGCTGCCCGGCCTGGAAAGCGGGGACCTGGTCATGCCCACCCTGGCCATCGACCTTTTGCCGCCGTTCTGGGCCGGGGTGTTCGTGGCCGGGCCGCTGGCCGCGATTATGTCCACGGTGGACAGCATGCTGCTTTTGGTTTCCGCCTCCATCGTCAAGGATTTGTATATTCGCTACCAGCTCAAGGGCGACGTTGCGAAAATTCCGCCGCGCAAGATCAGCGCCATGAGTTTGGGTTGCACCCTGGTTGTGGGCCTGCTGGTTTTTCTGGCCGCCTTCAACCCGCCGGACCTGCTGGTCTGGATTAACCTTTTCGCCTTCGGCGGGCTGGAGGCGGTGTTCCTCTGGCCCATCGTGCTCGGCTTATACTGGCGCAAGGCAAACGCCTGCGGGGCGCTGGCCTCGATGGCCTGCGGCGTGGGTATGTTCATGCTGCTTTCCATCACCAAGTGGCCGGTGCTGGGGCTGCACCCCATCGTGCCCACCCTGGCCTGTTCCGGCCTGGCCTTTGCGGTCGGGCAGCGCCTGGGCCGCCCGGCCAACCCGGCGGTGGTACGGCTGTTCTGGGGCGACTGAAAGGAGTAACGCATGCGGATCAGCGAACATTTGGCCTTTGTGCTGGAAGAGGTTTTCCATGGGCATGAGACCGACGCCACTTTTATTGACGACGGCAGCCCCGGCCTGATTGACCTGCTGAAAAACTTCAGCGCCGAGGAGGCGTCGCTGCCCGCCCCAAGCGGCAATATCGCGGCGCACGTCAAACACGTGGCTTTCAGTATCGGGGCTTACCAGAGAGCCGTGAACAATGAAGACCCCAGCGCCCTGTACGTTGACTGGCCGGACTGGGAAAATGCGCGGGTTACGCGACGGGAGTGGGCCGAGTTGATTTCCGGCCTGCGCGTCCAAACCAACACCTTGCTGGCGGCTGTCAGGGCCAGGGAGGAGTACAGCCCGGAGCAGCTCAGGTTTGTTTTTGCCGCGCTGGCGCACATGTCCTTCCACTTTGGCGCGCTACAGGTGAAGTATGAGGA
>JAISDX010000036.1 GCA_031264465.1 Deltaproteobacteria bacterium
GGCCTGTGGCTATGGCATAGCGAAAAATTCTTCCACAGTTCTGCAAAGCTCTGTGCGCCGCGTCCGGAGCTCCCTGCTCTTCCATTCGCCGCAGCGCTGCCAGCAATTCCGATGCCGCAATCTGGTTAACGGGTTTTCCGCCAATGAGAGGGAAAATATAGTTTTCCATCCGTCTGATAATTTTCTCCGCGTGAGTATCTACCCAAAAACTCTTGTTTTTGTCGAACCATTCACGGGCGACAACTTCAAAGGTGTTTTCCGTTTCTGCTCTGACAGCGGTCTTGATGGCCTGTTTATGGGCGCATGGATCAATGCCCTGGACAAGCTGAACCTTGGCCGCCTGTCGTCTGGCGCGAGCATCCGCCAGGGATACGGCGGGGTAGCCCCCCATGCTCAAGGTCTTTCGCTTGCCGTCGAAGCGGTAATCCATGCGCCATAGCTTGCCGCCAGTGGGAGAAACATACATGTACAGGCCGCCGCCGTCCGGGTGTTTTTGAGCCTTGCCGGTGGCCTTGACGGCCCTCAAGAAAGTGTCAGTGAGTTTCATGGCGGTATCCCTCTTGCTCTGTCGGTATTTATCCATCCCCACGAAAGAGGTATACCGTCAACCCCCAAAAACCCTTTGCACTGTAGGCAGTTCATTCTGACGGTATCGGTATCGACCAGAGGCAATATACCGACTAATATACCGTCATTCGTGCGGGATGTCCATAGACTTTGCGAGAGGACAGTAGATAACAACAAGAGAGAAAAGTGAAGTCCCGCAAGGCTTTTCAGGCTTTACGGGACTTTGTGAGAGGAAAATCTGGCGGAGCAGAAGGGACTTGAACCCTCGGCCTCCGGCGTGACAGGCCGGCGTTATAACCGTCTTAACTACTGCTCCGGGATCCGCGCCATGCGGGCGGGTCTGATGCGAAACCGGCGGAGCCGGATTTCGCCCGCCCCAGTCGCCCGATTAGGCCGCTACAGCGACCGCCTGCGGCGCCTGAGGACTTTAAGGCGGCAGGGGTTTAACCTCACCGCGTGAGGAGACTATCTATGGCATATGAAAAAAAAACGCAAGCAAAAAATCGAATTCTCCCGGCATGCCGTCCCGGGCGGAGGAAACCGCCGCCGTTGCCGGAAGCTGAAGCTTGGCGGCTCCCCCTTACTCGAATGGCGCTGATGCATGGTAAAGAATCCGCGCCATGCAGAAGGCGCTTGCCCGCGCATACACCATCCCAACTGTTTACCGGTCAATAATCATAAGCAGTTTCTAACGGAACAAGAATCTTTTCGTACTGTGTATACAGGGGGATTCGTTCATAGAACTTCTGTTCACCCCATGAAAGATTTGAAGTCCAACCGTACAACATGGTTGTTTGCGGGAGGAGCGGGAGGAGCCTTTCCCGGATTTCACGCTCAGCGGCAAGGTCAAAGCTGATGGCGGGAATATCGTATTGTTTCACTTGCTCCGCCACGCGCTGCAAAAGCTCGTCATTCCCGCTTTGGGCTGCCTTGCGGATGGCTTGCCAAGGCAGGTAATAACTGACCCGCCAGCCCTCACCGGTAAAAGCCTCCAGTTCCCGGGCATGGCTGCTTTCCACAAGCGCGATCTCGCGTAAGGCAAAACGGCTGTCCAGCTCAGCCAGTTCCCGGCGTATTCCCTCAGCATTGCCAGCGGTCATATTTTTGATATCCAGCCAGAGAAATTCGGGCATGCGGACAAGATTATCCAGATACTCGCGTAGCGACATGCCCGTTATGCTTTCCTCTTCATGTCCAATCCACAAATGTGTTTTCCCGTCGAGCTCCGCGAAGAGCAGATCTACCTCAAGCCCGCTGATGCCAAGGCGTAATCCGTGATTCGCCTTAAAAACAGTATTCGCTCTATGTAAAGCAAATTTTTTTCCTATATCAGACCCTGCGTTACGTTGCGTATGCAATAACGGATCGTCATGTATCATTCTTTGTCCTGTAATTACGGCATTATCAATGGATACAGAATATTCGTCATTACTTATGTCATACCTGCTATTTACGGCGCCGCTTTCAATATTGCTCAAACCCAGGCAGAGATCAAAAATAAGGTCGTTGGTAAATATATCGTCAACGTGCCCGCGCAGTGTATTTGAACGGGCCGGGTATCGTTTCCGATAGGCGTCGGAAAGCCATAAAAACATGGGAATCCTCGCCTTCTGCCAGGTAAAGCTCCCTATGTCGTGGCCCCCGTCGATGGAAAAAACATCTTCCCCGTGATCGGCGAAATACAGAAATACAACCGGCCTTTGCTCATCCTTGACCATAGCGTGCAGAAGTTTCAGCACAGAATCGGTATAAGCGACACTCGTCAGGTATTCTTCAAAATTGCGCACGTGCTTCTGCCCGTCAAAGCGCTTGCCGACTTCACCTTTCGCAACAGAGGCGATGCGGGGAAATCCGTCCGGATAACGAGCCTCATACGGGGCATGATTTCCCATTAAGTGGATGATAATGAATGTATTGCCCGCGGGGTCGCTTTGCCGGATCGCTTCCCGCACAAGCGGAAGCAGGCATTCGTCAGGGCTTGGGCCAGCCAGATTGAAACTCTGGCGGGATTTATTGGTAAATTCAAGAATATCAGCTTGATGGGCCAAGGCCGCGACGGGATTGTCCCATGGCCCCAGCGCGGCCTGATTGCTGAGCCAATATGTGCTGAAGCCCGCGTCCTTAAGGGATTGCAACAGCGTAATCCCTCTGGGAAAAGTGAGTCCGGTAAGATGGCGGCCATCCGTTAAAGCGGCTGTCAGCACCGGAGCCGTATGCGTGTTGGCGCTGTACGCGTTGGAAAAAATGAACCATGACGCATCACCTTTCAACGTTTCCAGCCAGGGAGTATTTTGCGCCCCGGGGCCGCTATAGGCCGACATAAAATCGCGGCTTTCCGATTCGCCGATCACCAGCAGATACAGTTCGCCGGTTTCTTTTTTTACCGCGTCAGTTTTCGGACCGACCGCAACTTGTTGCATGACGGTTTGAAAATCGCGAATATCGGCATAGTACTGGTGGTAGCCCCTGATCAGCAGTTTTACCGGGTAAACCTGGGTGGCGAGGCCGAAGCTCGCGCAAAGCATGGCCATACCAACAAGGAGCGTTCGGGGCCGATGGCGACGCCGGTTCGCGCCTAGCTTGCCGATCATTTTGGCGCCGAAAACAACAAGAGCCAGCGTGCAGACAGTCCCTGACAAACAAAGAGATGTTGACTTCAAAGAAAAAAGATACTCGGTGAAATAAGAAACTGTTTCCGCGCTATCGCTTTGCAAAAGAGCGTAAATATCATCAAAGCTGACGACTCTGTGCTGTTTTTTATAAAAACGGAAAAACAAAATAATCGCGTAAGTCAGAAATGCCAGCAACAATGAACATGCCAATGCTACAAAATTTGATATTTTTCCTCCGAAATTATTGAAGAAAAATACCGCCATGAACAGGCATAGCGTAACGATAAAAGGGCGGAAGAAGTCTGGAAAAATATTCCTTCCTCCGATTTTCAGCATCATCCAGGCGAGTGCCGCATTCCAGAACAAGAGCAAAACGCATACGACAAGTCCCTTCCATGGGCCGGTCTGGCGGTAAGTCGCGCTGACGCCCTTCATGCCGGCCTGATCCGAATGGACAAAGGACAGGAGGAAGCAGGGCTGGAAAGAAACGTCAACACCGCGCCGTTCCTGATGGAAAGCGCGTTATACGGCGGTGTGCGGTGTGTAGCAAAAATCAAGCCAGGACCGAAGATTTCAGTCCAAACGGCTTGCTTTTTCCAGGAACGGAAATTTTTCTTTGCTGGTACTTTCATGCCGCCCGCTCGAAGCAGATGATTCAAACTCTGAAAACCGCGCGACAAGCCACACAAGCCGTTCAATTATCCGATTGAAAAACAAAAGGCAAGAATTTTCCGCCGTTATATACCCGCAGCCCTGGCAAGAAATTTCCCCCGGGGCCGCCAGGAGCTCCAGGCAGCGATACCCAAAAAAATATTGACAAAAGCTTGCGGGTGGTGCACATCTCCGATATATGAATTTGACTTTCATTATCTTAAGATTTTGATTCCCATTATCTTATAAACATAAAAGATTCAAGGCGCGTGTAATGAAAAAATTTAGCCTGTTGCTCTGTTCGCTGTTCGCGGTTTTGTTGTTCGCCCAGGCGGCGGGCGCGGCCCAGTACGCGAACTGGCGGGAAATTACCGACGAGATGACCGTGGTCCTGGACCAGTCCTATGACGTTTATTTCAATACAAAAGACGCGGAAAAGGCCAAGGACCTGGTAAACAAGGCCTATTTCGAATATTACGAAAAGCTTGGCGTGGAGCGGGCCGTAATGGCCTATGTTTCCGGCAAGCGGGCCTCGGTGGTGGAGTACCAGTTCGCCGAGGTCAAGCGCCTGATGACCGACGGCGCGCCCAATAAAGAGGTGCGCGCCAGCCTGGACAACCTGAACAAAATGCTGCGCGACGACGGCAACGCCCTGGACGGGCGGGAAGAAAGCGGCTGGTCCATGTTTGTGGCTTCGCTCCTCATTATTTTGCGCGAAGGGCTGGAGGCCATTCTGGTGGTGGCCGCCATTGCCGCTTACCTGGTGCGCTCCGGCAACGCCGCCCTGACGCGCGTCGTCTACAGCAACGGCGCCGCGGCCGTGCTGGTCAGCGCGGGGATGGCCATCGCCCTGCAAAAGCTCTTTTCCGTCAGCGGCGCCAACCAGGAAATTCTGGAGGGCGCCACCATGCTGCTGGCGGTGGCGGTGCTGTTTGCCGTGAGCAACTGGATGGTTTCCAAAGCCGAGGTGCAGGCCTGGAAGCAGTATATAGAAAACAAAGTGTCCTCGGCCGTTAGCACCGGCAGCGCCTTCGCCCTGGGGGCGGCGGCCTTTTTGGCGGTGTTCCGCGAAGGGGCCGAAACCATCCTGTTCTACCAGGCGCTCCTGGCCGACGCCAAAGACCATGTGGACATGGTCTGGTACGGCTTTGGCGTGGGCGCCGTCTGCCTGGCCCTGCTCTTTATGGTCATCCGCTACGGCAGTTTGCGCATCCCGCTGCGCCCCTTCTTCATCGGGACGAGCATCCTGATGTACATCATGGCCATCGCCTTTGCCGGCGGCGGCATCAAGGAACTGCAGGAAGCCGACGTAGTTTCCGTCACCCCGGTCGCGAACATGTTCACCGTGGACCTTTTGGGCATCTATCCCACAGTGGAAACGCTCATTCCGCAGGTCGTGCTCGTCGGGCTGGCCGTGTTCTCATACATTTTCTACAGGCGTAAAGCCGCTGCCGGTGCAACGGCATAAACCCTCTAAAAGAAGGAAGGATTACTAGATGAAACTTACCAAACTCCTCTGCGTCTTCGCGCTGATGATCGCTTTCGCGGGCGTCTCGGCTGTGGCCATGGCCGCCGCTCCCGCTCCCGGCGCCGAAGCCGGTTTTGAAGAGTTCCCGCTGGGCGACGAGCAGATTGCCGGCCCCCTGCAGGTGGCCGGCGTATATTTCCAGCCCGTTGACATGGAACCGGCCGGCTTGGGCGGCTTGGCCGCCTCCAGAGCCGACATGCATCTGGAAGCCGACATCAGCGCCATTGAAGGCAACAACCTCGGCTACGGCGCCGGCGACTTCGTGCCCTACCTGACCGTCAAGTACCGCATTCTCAAAAAAGGCAGCAGCAAGGCCATTGAAGGCAGCTTCATGCCCATGAGCGCCAGCGACGGCCCGCACTACGGCAACAACGTCAAGCTGGACGGCCCCGGCGACTACAAGATCACCTTCATCATCGAAAACCCGGAAAAGCAGAGCTACCTGCTGCACGTGGACAAGGAAACCGGCGTTACCGGCCGTTTCTGGAAAGAACCCCTGGAAGTGAGCTGGGACTTCAAATGGGTGCCGCGCCAGTGGTAGCCGCCTGAAAAATGATTTGCCCGGCAAATTATTTTTAGATCTTGATAACGACTATCTTTTTCACTAATGTACTTGCGCGGTCGGCCTGTTCGGCCGCGCAAGCATGTTTTTTAAGGAAACGCTGCTTAAAGCGGCGCAAAACAGTTCCGCCCGCTTTCGGCTCACCGGCCGTCCGGAGTTTGCCCTATGCTGCATTTTCTCATCCTGGTTTCCGAAACCCTGCTGCCCGTGGCTATGCTTTTGGGCGCGCTTTTGGGCTTCGCCTGGCAGCGGCGCCTGTTCGAGGTGCGCACGCCCGCCAAGTACGGCGCGGCCCTGGGCCTTGCAGCCGCCGCCAGCCTGGCCGGCCTTAAAATGGGCACCGGCTTTATCGTGCGCGAGTATTACAACCTGGCCGTGCTGCTTGTGACGATCCCGTTCGAACTGCTCCTGCTGGCCTACCTGTTCCGCAGCCGGGCCATGTCTTCGGAAAAAGCCGCCTCGCCGCTCATGCGAGCCATGTTTTTCGTGGTGGCCGCCGCCTGGACGGCCTACTACCTGCCCGATATCTTCATTTACCCTTCGCACTTCGCCGTGGGCGTGGTGCAGGTGGTCAGCAGCGAATTTGTGTTCATCGTGGTGGGCTACCTGACGGGGCTGCTGCTCTGCGCCCTCAGTTGCCGCGCCGCCTACAAAGTTTGCGCCGACATTCCCATAAAAACGCTTTTCCCCCTGCTAGCGCTGCTGTTGCTCATCTTCATCGTCCAGCAGGCGGTCGTGGTCGGGCAAATCCTCCTGGGACGCGGGCTGATGCCGCGCTACGACTGGGCGTTGGACCTGATCATTTTCCTGCTGGACAACGCCAGACTGACTTTCATCGGGCTGGTGGCCGTTTCCGCCCTGCTCGCCCTGATTCTCTGGCGGCGTTCGCGCCGGGCCGCCATAACCGGCGAGAACCCGGCCGAAGTCCGCAAGGGCAGGAGCCTGATGAATTCGCGCATCCGCTGGAGCCGGGGCTACCTGGCGCTGCTCTTTACGGGGCTGCTCCTGCTGACCGTGGGCTCTTACTACAACAACCTGGAGGCGGAGCTTTCACCGCCCCTGGCGGTGGAGGTCAAAGACGGCCGGATTGCGCTCCCGCTCGCCATGGTGGGCGACGGCGCCCTGCACCGCTTTGTCTATACCTCCCGGGCCGGCGTGGATATTCGCTACATTGTCATCAAGAAAAGCGAAACCGCTTACGGAGTGGGCCTGGACGCCTGCGACGTCTGCGGCGCCGGCGGCGGCTACTACGAGCGCAAGGGACAGGTGGTCTGCATTTTGTGCGACGTGGTCATGAACAAATCCACCATCGGCTTTGCCGGCGGCTGCAACCCCGTGCCCCTGCCCTTTCGGATTGGCGACGGGAATTTGATTATCGACCTTGAAGACCTGGAAGCCGAAGAATCCAGGTTCCTATAAGGAGTGCCGGCGATGTTTTTCCGCATAATCCGGGGAGCCGTTACCCGCCAGAAGCAAAAACTGCTCATGATGGCCTGCACCATGGCCTTGGGCATTTCCCTGGCCACAGCCATGCTGAATGTCATGCTGGACGTGGGCGACAAGGTGAACCAGGAACTGAAGACCTATGGCGCCAACATTATGGTCGAGCCGCGCGGCGCTTCCATTTTGAGCGACCTTTACGGCGTGCAGGAAGGGGCCGGCGTGGCCGACAAATTTCTGCTCGAAGACGAACTGCCGAAAATCAAGACCATTTTCTGGGCGTTCAACATCGTCGATTTCACGCCCTACCTGGACGTCCGGGCCGGCGTGAACGGCTCGGAGCATCAAGTGACGCTCCTGGGCACCTGGTTTGCCAAGCACCTGGACATTCCCACCGGCGAATCGATTGATACCGGCATCAACAACCTGAAAGCCTGGTGGGAAATCCGGGGCGACCGGAGCAGCCAGGGTAAATGGCTGAGCGACGACGATGAAACCGGCGTCATGGCCGGGGCCGCCTTCGCCGCCCGCAACGCCTTGAAGGTTGGCGACGTCATCAAGGTGGCCGTTACCGACGCCGGCGGCCGGGAACGCGCGGCCGATTTGACCATCCGCTCCATTTACCACGCCGGCGACGCCGAAGACGAGGGACTCCTGGCCCCCCTGGCCGTGGTGCAGCGCCTCTCCGGCCTCGAGAACAAAATCCGCCGCATTGAAGTAAGCGCCCTGACCACGCCGGAAAACGACCTGGCCCGGCGCGCCGCCCAGAACCCGCACAGCCTGTCGCGCCACGAGTGGGAAATTTGGTACTGCACGGCCTACGTGAGCGCCATCGCCTACCAGATCGACGAAGTGCTCACCGATTCGCGCGCCAAGCCTGTGTTGCAGGTGGCCGCCTCCGAAGGGGCCATTCTGGAAAAGACCCAGCTCCTCATGCTGCTGCTGACCATTTTGAGCCTGGCCTGCTCGGCCCTGGCCATATCCAACCTGGTCACGGCCAACGTCATGGAACGCAGCACGGAAATCGGCCTGATCAAAGCCCTGGGGGCCAGCGACGGCCAGATCTCGCTCCTCGTGCTTACGGAAATGCTCATTGCCACCATTATCGGCGGCATTATCGGCTATTTTGCCGGCATCGGCCTGGCCCAGGTGATTGGGCAGAGCGTGTTCGGCTCGGCCGTGGACATCAAGGGCCTGGTCATCCCGATTATCGCCATCCTGGTGCTGCTGGTGACCATCGGCGGGAGCCTGCCGGCCATTCGCCTGCTGCTGCGCCTGCGGCCAACGGAAGTTCTGCACGGCCGGTAAGCGGCAACAAATTGTTTTGGGAGAACGGCCAATGAAGCCTCAAAAAATGTACTTTAAAATAATCCTCAGTTCGCTCGTCCGCCGCCGCTCGCGCATGGTGGTGGCCCTTTTGGCCGTGGCCGTGGGGGCCACGGTGTTCCTGGGCATGGGCGCGGTTTATTATGATATCCCGCGCCAGATGGGACGCGAATTCCGCTCCTACGGCGCCAACATGATTCTGGTTTCCTCCGGCGCCGATTCCAACCTGAGCCTGGCCGAGGCCAGCCGGGCCGAAGCGCTGATTCCGCCCGAAAAACTGGTGGGGGCCACGCCCTTCCGCTACGAGACCATGTACTACAACCTGCAAGGGCTCACCGTGGTGGGCACCGACATGCAGTCGGCCCGCAAAACCAGCCCCTACTGGCAGGTGCAGGGCGAGTGGCCGAGCGCGGAAAACCAGCTTCTGCTCGGCACGGATATTTCGGAAAACGCCCGCCTCTACGCCGGCAGCTTTGTGGAACTGGAAATCGTGCCGCCGCGGGGGCGCAAGTTTAAAAAGGAATTCCAGATTACCGGAGTGATCCGCTCCGGCGGGGTGGAAGACGGCTTTGTGCTCATGCCTCTGGGCGCGGTGGAAAACCTGCTCGGGCAGCCGGGCCGGGCCTCGGTCATTGAAATGAGCATCGCGGCCGACAGCGACGAACTCACCCTGCTGGCGGAGAAAATCCAGGCCGAAGCGCCCGGGGTGACGCCGCGCCTGGTGAAACGGATCATGAATTCCGAAGCCACGGTGCTCAGCAAGCTGCAAGTGCTGGTTTACCTGGTCACGGCCGTGGTGCTGTTCCTGACCATGATATGCGTGGGCACCACCATGATGACGGTCGTGATGGAACGGCGTCAGGAAATTGGCCTCAAAAAGGCCATTGGGGCCGAAAACAAGAGCATTATCGGCGAGTTTCTGGGCGAAGGGCTGGTGCTGGCCGGCGTGGGCGGACTGCTCGGCATCGGCTCGGGCTACTTTTTCGCCCAGGCCGTGAGCATGAGCGTGTTCGGGCGCGGCGTGAGCCTGCCCTTTTTCCTGATTGCGCTCACCCTGGCGGCCTCACTGGTGGTTACCGTGCTGGCCTCTCTCCTTCCCGTAACCCGGGCCACCGATGTGGAACCTTCGCTGGTTCTGCGCGGCGAATAAAACGCACATGCAAATCCGAGGTTGACCATGAGCAAAAATATTCTTGAACTCCACGATGTTTCGATGATTTACGGGCCGGTAAAAGCCCTGCAGAATATCACCCTCAGCGTGCAGCAGGGGGAATGGCTGGCCATCATGGGCTCTTCCGGCTCCGGCAAGACCACCATGATGAACATTGTCGGCTGCATGAACAAGGCCACGCACGGCGTGGTCGTTTTGGACGGCGAGAAAATCTCGCGCCTGAACGCCAAAGACCTGACCGCCATCCGGCGCGACAAAATCGGGCTGATTTTCCAGCAGTTCCACCTGATCTCCTACCTGACGGCCGTGGAAAACGTGATGATCGCCCAATATTACCACAGCCTGGCCGACGAAAAAGAAGCGCTCGAGGCTCTGGAGCGCGTGGGCCTGGGGCACCGGGCCCGCCATCTGCCGCGCCAGCTTTCCGGCGGCGAGCAGCAGCGCCTGTGCATAGCCCGGGCCCTGATCAACCACCCCAAGCTGATCCTGGCCGACGAACCCACCGGCAACCTGGACGAAGCCAACCAGGAAACGGTCATGAACATTTTCCACCAGTTGCACGCCCAGGGCAGCACCATCATCGTGGTCACCCACTCGCCCGAAGTGGCCGCCCACGCCCGGCGCGTGGTGCATTTGGAATATGGCCGCATGATCCGCGACGAAGTGAACGTCGAATGTCCGGCCGCTTAATTTATCAACCTGTAAAAGGAGACAATGTGAAACGGTTTTCCTGGGGGGCGTTCGTCACCATCGCCCTGGGCGCTCTGATTGTTTTGACGCCATACGGCGTCTTTCCGGTGTGCGAAGCGGCCGTGCTTACGGCCGCCGGCGGCAGCGTGCCCATGAAGTGCTTCTGGACGGCCCGCGCCAGCCTGGGCAACGGCGGCCTGGCCATGGCGGCCGGGTTCTTGTTGCTGTTCGCGCAAAACCCGGGCCTGCGCCTTGGGCTGGCCAGCCTTGTCCTGGCCGCCGGGCTGCTCACCGTGCTTGCGCCAACCGCGCTTATCGGGGTGTGCCGCGGCGAAACCATGCCCTGCCACATGGGCACGCTGCCCGCGCTCATGCTCCTGGGTGGGCTCACCATGCTGGTTGGCGCCGCCATGGCCTTCAAAGCCAAAAAAGCCATGCCCGGACGCGCCTGCCGAGGGCGGGCATGAACCGGCTCACCCGGTTTCAGCTCATCCGCTGCAATCTGAGCCGCAAGCCGGCGCGCGCCTGCATTCTGGCCGGCCTGGTGGCCCTGTTCGCCTTCACCCTGTTTTGCGGCACCATTATCGGCCAGGGGGTGAGCGCCGGCACCCGCCTGATGGCCGAGCGCCTGGGGGCGGACGTGCTGTTCGTACCCTACGGCTACGAAAGCGAGGTGCAAAGCTCGCTTTTGCGCGGCGAGCCCAGTTCGTTTTTCATGGACAGCGCCTTTGCCGCCGAACTGCGGGCCGAAGCCGGGGCGGAGAAAGTAACCACCCAGTTGTTCATCGCCACCCTCAAGGCGGCCTGCTGCACGCTGCCGGTACAGCTTATCGGCATTGACCCGCAAACGGACTTTGTGGTGCGCCCCTGGCTGGCGGACGCCCTGCGGCGCCCCCTGGCCGAAAACGAAGTGCTGGCGGGCAGCAAAATTGTGGGCCAGGTGGGCGACGAAATCATGCTCTTCGGCAAGAAACTGACCATCGCCGCCCGGCTCGACCCTACCGGCATGGGGTTTGATACTTCTGTTTTCATGGATATCGGACGAGCCCGGCGGCTGCTCCTGCTCTCCGACCTCGCCCCGCGCCTTAACCTGCCCGAGGGCCTGGACCGGAATACCTTTGTTTCCTCCACCCTGGTGAAAGTGGATCCCGCAACCGACGTCAGGAGCTTCGCCAACGACATCTCGCAAAGATACGCCATCCCCTACAATCTCGATTTTGTGATGGTGGCCGGCATGCTTTCGGATATTTCCGCCAGGCTCCAGGCTTTTTCCGCCTTCTTTTACGCTTTTTCCGGCCTGCTCTGGGTCCTGGCCGTCATCGTTCTGGCCCTGGTCTTTTCCGCCAGCGTGCAGGAGAGAAAAAAAGAATTCGGCCTGCTGCGGCTTGTCGGCGCTTCCCGCGCCGCTCTGGCCCGGGTGGTCATGCAAGAGGCGCTCCTGCTCGGCGCGGCCGGGGCACTGCTGGGCGTGGCCGCGGCCGGAGTGCTCATGGCGCTTTTCAAAACTTACATCGGGGTGGCGCTGGAGCTGCCTTCGCTCAGCCCCGGCTTTGCTTCCCTGGCCCTTACCGGGGGCGGCGTCTTTTCGCTCGGCCTTCTGGCCGGCCCTCTGGCCAGCCTGCCGGCCGTCCGCAAGCTCGGGCGCATCGACGCCTACCTGGCCCTGCGGGAGGAAGCGTGAGCCTTCTTGAAGCCATCAGCCTCGGCAAGGAATTCAAGCGGCGCGGACAACGGAGCCTAGCCCCGTTGGCGGCGGTGGATGACGTCAACCTGGCGGTCAAGCCCGGCGACTTTATAACCATCACCGGCAAGTCCGGCAGCGGCAAAACCACGCTGCTCACCCTGCTGGCCGGCCTGGCCTCGCCCACTTCCGGCCGGGTGCTTTTCCGGGGCCGGAACCTGCGGGAGCTGCCCGACCGGGAACTTTCGCGCTTGCGCAACCGGGAGATAAGTTTTATTCCACAGGGCATGGGCCTGTTGGGCAACCTGACGGTGCGCGACAATGTGCGGGCGCCGCAGCTCTTCGCCGGCAAAGACGGGGCCGATTCCAGCCGGGCGGATTTTCTGCTTGAGGCCGTGGGCTTGAGCGAACTGGCGCAAGAATACCCGCCAAGCCTCTCGGGCGGGGAAATGCGGCGGGTTGCCATTGCCCGGGCGCTGTTCAACCAACCCGCGCTGCTCATCGCCGACGAGCCCACCAGCGACCTGGACCCGGCCAACACCCGCCTGGTCATGGAGCTTTTGCGCAAGGCGAACCAACAGGATACGACAGTACTGATGGTCACTCACGAACAGGAAATCGCGCTCTACGGGAGCGTGCGACTTACCATGGAGAGCGGCAAGCTGGCATGAAAAAAACCTTGTTCCTCATGGCGTTTTGCCTGTCCTTCTGCGCGGCGGCCTACGCGGCCACCGCGCCGCCGGAACAGTCGAGCGAACTGAACTGGACGCGCCGCCCGGTGGTCTTCAGCCACCAGGCGCACTTTACCGGGATCGCGGAACGGGACGCGCCGGCTGAGACCTGCACGCTCTGCCACCACCCGCTGGGTGAAAAACAGGTTTTCCAAACCTGCGCCGCCGCAGGTTGCCACGACAACCTGGACGCGAAGGACAAAAGCCTCCAATCCTACTACCAGGCCACGCACAAGCGGAAAACGGACACATACGACAGTTGCGTTTCCTGCCACACTGAAGTGGCCGGCAAAGACGCCGCCATGAAAAAACGCCTGATCGGCTGCAAGGAATCGGCCTGTCACCCTTAGGCTTCAGGCTACGAATGAATGCTTGACGGCCGGCAAACAGGAAATGCTGTAGGAAAATGAAATAAAGCAACGGTCCGTTGACTGCATCAACAGCCCCGGACCGTTTGGTTGCTTCTTCCCCCTATTTCATTGCTATGGCTTCGTCCATGGCTTTTTTAAAGCCCGCAGCCGCACGGTTGATCACATCCTCGCTCACGCAAAAAGATAGACGGAAGTACCCCGGCATGCCGAAAGCCGTTCCGCCCACACCCAGTATCCGGTGTTTGACCAGAATGTCTTCCACGAATTTGACGTCGTCGGCCAGGGGGCTTTTGGGAAAGAAGTAGAAAGCCCCGTTGGGCATATTGAATTCATACCCGGCCTCACGCAACGCTCTGGCCATGGCCTCACGGCGGCGGGCGTAGACGCCTATGTCCACTTTCTTGCCCAACAGGCGTTTGAGCAGATGCAGCCCCAAGGTGGTGGTGTTTACATAGCCCATAATGCTGGAAGCCCTGGCCACGCCTCGCATGAAGCTTTCCTTGCCGGGCATGTCCGGGTTGACGATGATGTAGCCGATGCGCTCGCCGGGCATGGATATGTTTTTGGCAAAAGAGCCGACCACTACTGACCATTCGTAAAGCGGAAACACGGACGGCACTTCGGTATCGCCATAGACAAGGACGCGGTATGGTTCGTCGGAAAGGAGGAGGATGGGCCGCCCCAATTCTTCATTCTTGCGGCGCAGCATGGCAACCAGCGCTTCCAGTTCACTTTTGGCGAAAATGGCCCCGGTAGGGTTGTGCGGCGAGTTGATCAGCACAATGCGGGTTTCAGAAGTGACCGCGGCTTCCATGGCTGGAATATCCAGAGTGAAGTCGGGCTTCAGGGCAACGCCCACATAGCGGCCGTCGGAGTTTTGCAGGTAGGTGATGTAGTCGCCGAAAAAGGGTTTGATTCCCAGCACTTCTTCGCCAGGGTTCAATACGGCCCGGAAGACCGTGCTCAAGGCTCCGGCAGCGCCGGTGGCCATGAAGACATCTTCGGCCTCCAGCTTTACGCCCTGCTCCTGGCTGTACTCCGCGGCCATCCGCTGACGCACCCAAGGATAGCCGGCCGCGTTCATATAACTGAAGAAAAACGGCTCGTCCGCCTGCTCGGCGATTTCATGCAGAGCTTGTTTGACTTCCAGCGGCGGCGGAACATCGGGGTTGCCTATGCTGAAATCACAAACATAGTCGTCGCCATACTGTTCTCTCAACTCCATGCCAAGATCAAACATCTTGCGGATCATGGAGCCTTCCATCGACGATTCGTGTTCAAAACGCTTTGCTAACAACTGGTGCATAATTCTACTCCAAATTTTGCGGTTAAACTACGTCACCCGGCAACTTCCGGTCGGGATTTCATTGTTTGAAACTCAGCCTTACGCCGCTGCTTTGGCAGGCCATCAACAGGCCGGTGTAATCCAGTTCAAAAAACACCGAACCGCCGACTTCAAGCGGCTGGCGGCAATCTTCAATATCAACCAGAGTATGATCGCTGGTCTGCCCCAGAAGGATAATGTCATCGTCACAGGGGACACAGTTTTCCGCCGAGACGTCCTGTCGCCCGAAAGCCAGCAGCGCCCGGCGGCGGACGCCTCGATCGGCAAAAGTTTTGGGCTGTAAAAAGGCGTCCACTCCCAATTCTCCCGTCGGAACTGTGGGCTTGGAGTTCATCTCTATGATTTCGGCCCGCAGGGAATAGAGCGGAGAACAGGCCTTATGGACCTCTTTTGCCGAATGGTGGAAGCCTTCCAGATATTTCATGTCCACATATTCGATACCGAACTGGTGCATACCGCCGATGCGCAGGTGATTCAGCCCTCGCGGCCACAGTCCTTTGTCGGCCAGATGGTAGCTGGTGCAGTTGCCGGCCGACAGACGTCCGATCTTGATACCGCAGTCAGCCTCCAGGCGTCGGGCCAGAGCCAGAAAATCCTCACTGTTTCTGATCGTGGGCAGAACGGAGCCGTAACAGTTGTAGTTAGTTCCCAGCCCGTACAACTCCAGCGCGGGCAAAGCCAAAACAAGCCGCAGCGCGTCCAGGATTTCGTCATAGCATTCGAACCAGACGCCTTCACGGATGTCTCCCATGTCAATCATCAAAAGAATCTGATGCGTCTTGCCCTGACGCACGGCTTCAGCGGAAAGCGCCCGCAGCACCGAGGGTTCGCTGTTCAGGCTGATATCAGCGTAACACACCACCTCTTCAATCTCGCTAAGGCAGGGGCTGCGAAGCAGGCAGGTGACGCAGCCGACTTCCTTGATTTTTTTAAGGTTATAGACGCGGGATTCCGCGATAACCCGGATGCCGCCCTCAAACACGGCTCTGGCTGTTTCCGCGCAGCCGTCAAACACCTTGTTGACGGCCATTACTTCAATGCCATGCTTGGCCGTCAGGCTCACTTCCTGCCGGGCGTTTTCCCTCAGTTTTTCAAGATCAATTTCCAAGGTCGGCTTGTACACGCTTACCTCCTCAACACGCGCCAGTTACAGATCAGCCCCAAAATTGGGCTATGCGGCTCCGATCCTCCATGTTTAACGGAAATATTTTCACGCCTACAAAGAAGACCGCGCCTGACACCGCCAGACCAGGCCATACGGGATCAACCGCGAACAGCGCCGAGTCCGGAAACCAGCCCTGCCCCAAGTACCAGAACACTACCGTCAGCAGGCTCAGCCCAATGCTGCAGGTTCCGGCGGTCGCGCCGCCTTTTCTGCTCATGAAGGCGACAATGGTGGGAATGAACAACCCCGCGGAATTGACGGTAAAGGCGATATACAGGACATCAATTATGTCCTGACGGCTGATGGCCAGATATGCGGCCAACAAGCCGACCAGAACGGCGCTGACCCCGCCAAGCGCCACCAAGGCGCCGGAAGCGGCTCGGGGATTGACGAAACGCTTGTAAACATCCTGGGTGACATTGGCGGAGGCCACCAGCAGACAAACGGACCCGGTGGACATGATGGCCGCCAGAAGGCCTATGATGATCAAACCCTTCACGCCGGAGGGGACAAAAGCCATCATGGCGTTCATGGTGGAAATTTCACCCGCCGCTTCAGGCGCCAGCACCTTGGCTGAAAGGCCGATGACAATAGCCGCCGCCGCCACCAATCCAATCAGAAAAGCGGCGAATAGCGTGCCTCTGCGGGCCGTTGTGGCGTTCCTTGAGGCAAAACAGCGGGTGTAGCTATCCATTGAGGTATAGAACGTCAACATGATGGTCAGCATGAGTCCCAGACCACGGCCCCAGCCCCAGGAGTCAAAAGCAAAATAGCTTGGGGGCAAAGCCTGCCCTATGGCCGTAAAACCGCCGGCCTGGAACAGCAGAATAGGGGCCATGACCAGACTGAGGGCCAGCACGATGATGATGGCCTGGGCCACGCCGGTGATGGCTACGGCGATAAAGCCGCCAACGGCTGTATAAATGACCATGCTGGCCGCGGACACCCAGATGCAGGCGGTCAAATCCCAGCCCGTCACCCCGACAAGCAGGCTGGCCATGGCCAGAAACTGGCCGGCCGTATACGCCACATAGGCCAGAAAGGTGGTGACGGCAGCCAGCAGCCGGCTGGCGGGGCCATAGCGCTTTTCAATCAATTCCGGGTAGGTCAGGGCCTGGAACTTGGCGCCAATTTTCTGGATTAAACCGGTGGAGGTCAGAGCGAACAACACGCAGCCGACCGACATGGAACCGCAGTACCACAGCGCCGCAACTCCTATGCTGTAAGCCTTGTCCACGCTGCCCACCACTGTGGCGCCGCCTATCCAGGAAGCCATCCACAGGCAGCCAATGGAAAAACTGCCAAGATTGCGCCCGCCGACATAATAATCAGACACGTCTTTTTTCCGGCGCAGGGCATAAACCCCGATGCCGAGCATGCTTGCCATGTAGACCAAGATGATAAGCACATCCATAGCACTTAAGCCGGACATAACCACCTCGTTGTGGTCCGGGCTTCCGCCAGGAGCGGAAGCCCGGTCTTTAAGAATTAACTTAAGTAAAAATGTATGTTGTCATCATTTCGTTAAACGCTTATGCCGCTGCATAATCAGGTAGCAGGCCAGCGAGCCGACCACGCACATGGCGATGAGGAAGCCGAAAATATAGGTATAGCCGCCATCGCCATGTATATCGAGCCAGTGGCCGAACAGGGCGTTGATGAAGCCGTCCGGGCTATAGCCGAGTATGGAGATGATGCCCACCGCAGTGCCGGTAAGGTAACGGGGAATGTGCGCTTCCTCCATGGCGGCGAACATGATGGCGTAGCCCATGAAGTTGGTCACAGCCACGATCAGCGAAAGAGATATGGCCAGTATCGGGCTGTCGGAAATGCCGGGGAAGAGAAAGAAGATGCCGAGCAGGGCTATCACCACCAAGTTCGAGAGAATAATCATTTTACAGGCCGAACCGAGCTTGTCCGCCATGATTCCGCCGAGGCCGCCGCCGGCGAAACGCGCCACCCTGGTTCTTAAAATGCCCAGCAAAGCGCCCACCGTGGCCGAAACCTGAAGAACCTGCGTCATGTAGGGAGTCAGGTAAGACTGGCCGGTGTAGCTGCCGTAACAGCACATACACACCACAGCCACGCACCAGACCCAGGGATTTGACAAAACCTTGCCCACGTCCCGCAACTTGAAGATCTCATCGTCCGAATTTCCGGCGTTTTTCCTGCACATCTCCTCATCAAAGAAAATCAGAATCATCAATGCGGACAACAAACAGAACCCGGCCTGCACCCAGACCGCATGTTGCAATGCGGCGCTCGAAAGCACGTAAAGGCTGAAAACCCAGGTGGCAATGCCCAGGCAGGTTCCGGACAAGGCTCCTTCGCCAGCGTTGAACCAGCCGAACATTTTACCCTGTTCCTGCGGGGTTCCCAACATGCGCACCGCTTTGATCAGGCTGGACCAGTAGGCGAAGCCGACAGTGAAGGCCAGCAGAAACCAGATTATCCGTCCCGTGGAGTAACTGGGGTCAAAAGAATACCAGATGTTTAAAAGAGCGGTGCCGCACAGGGAAACCATAAGGATTTTCTTGGGCGAAAACTTGTCGGCGATGTAGCCGCCGGGAATGTATAAAAGGGTACAGCCGATCATGTGAAAAGTGAGCAGAATGCCGGCCGATTCATGCTGCGCGACTGGCAGGGCCAAGCCTTCAACCCATGCGTCGTAAAAAATGAACTTGATATAAGGCAAGGTGGAAGAGGCTCCGGAACCCATGGCCAGAGCGAAAAGCGCAAAATATCGTTTTACGTTGGGACTCATGCAAATTTCCTTTGCCAGGACTGGCTGGTCTGGCGGTCAATGGACCGTTAATCTGATTAGTTCCCTGCCAACAGCGGTGCT